>JBJHBV010000013.1:0-13211 GCA_050485705.1 Candidatus Vogelbacteria bacterium | reverse complement strand
TCGCGAGCCTGACGCGGCTCGCGGTCGGGGCATTCCGCCTTGACGCGGCGGTAACCTTGGATCATTTAGACGCCCTCGACGTCTCATTTCTTCCACTAAATAAGAATTAGACATCTTATATTAATAATATAATACCCAAGCAATACCACAATAGTTGTGACAAAAATCCAATCATCAGTTATCATTATTAATAATGATCAATGAAGTAAAAGTCAGACCTTATTTTCTTTTCAGTCTTTTAATTGGATTGGGGCTTGTACTTTTAATACTGGTAATGCCTTTTATTACCGCTTTGGTCTTGGCTGGAGCCTTTGCTGTTATTTTCAGGCCAGTTTATCTAAAAACCTTAAAAATCTTAAAATATCCGGCCTTAGCCTCAATGGCGGTTTTATTTTTTATTTTTGTTATCATCATCCTACCGGTCACCCTGGTCTTAAGTGAATTATTTTTGGAAGCGAGACAATTCTTAACCACCGAGCCAAGTGAAGGGCCTTTTTATGAATATTACCAAGTAACGACAGCCTATATAAATGACCTTTTTCCGGCTTTAAGTGAAGATTTTTCTTCTTTACGTCAAGAAACAATCACTTGGCTGATAGGAAACTTAAATACAATTTTTTCAAGTCTCTTTAAAACTCTGATCGGGGCTCTAATATTTTTCTTTGCCTTATTCTACTTATTAAAAGATGGGCATAAATTCAAAAGACAACTAATTACTCTCAGTCCCCTGCCCAACAACCAAGATGAACAGATTTTTATAAAAATCAAACGAACAATAAATTCGGTTGTTGTTGGGAATTTATTAATCGCTGTTATTCAAGGTACAATCGGAGCCATTGGTTTTGGTATTTTTGGTTTTTCTCAGCCGGTTTTACTTGGTGCCGTTACAGCCATTTTGTCCTTAATACCGGGAGTCGGTCCGATTTTGGTTTATATACCGACCGTAACTATTAAAGCTTTAACAGGCGATATTACCGGAGCTATTGGCCTGGCTATCTGGGGTCTGATAATGGTTATGCCGGTAGACAATCTTATGAGGCCATTCTTTATTGAAAGAGGAATGAAAGTTCATCCCTTTTTTATTCTTATATCGGTTTTGGGTGGAATAATATTTTTCGGTCCTATTGGCTTTATTTTGGGCCCAATCATTTTAAGTTTGTTCTTTGCTCTAACAGCAATATATCTTGATAATTTAAGAACCGAGAAAATCCATGACTAAACTAAGTGAACAAAAATGTGTTGCTTGTGAAGGTGGTATGCCACCATTAAGAGAACCTGAGATAATGATTTTGTTAAAACAAATTAACAACTGGCGAAATATTAACAACAAAAAGATCGCTAAAGATTTTGTCCTGACAAATTTCACCGAAGCACTAAATTTCGTTAACCGGGTGGGTCAAATAGCGGAGACAGAAAATCACCACCCTGATATTTGTATCTACGACTATAAAAAAGTAACGGTTACTACCAGTACTCATGCTATTGGGGGCTTATCAAACAACGATTTCATTCTTGCAGCTAAAATAGACGAGCTATTATAAAAATCAGCTCGAGGTATAAACCCCGAGCTTAAAACTTTACCACATTCCCCCATCATCTTTTGGCGGATGCAAGGCCTTAGATTCAGCCTCCTCAACCTTCTCCTTCCATTCAGAACTATGAGGGATCTGCTCAACGATTTGTTCCCTCCAGCTTTCTGTGGAGGAAGACTTCATTTCAGGACTAGACATATTCCTATCCTCCTTCCCACGGCCATTTGGTGACTCTATTTTCATAATTAAACAAAAATTAAAATTAACAAAATAAGTTATCCACCATGATAACTCATCCTATAAAAAACCGTGTTGACTACTGACAAAATCAAACTAAAAGCAAGAGCCCACCAAAAACCAGACACCACAAAACCAGGAACAATGAAAGAAGCAAGCATAATCAACAAAGCATTAATAACTAAGGCAAATAAACCAAGGGTTAGAACAGTCAAAGGTAAAGTCAAAATAATAATAATCGGTCTTAAAACAATATTAATAGCTGCCAAAACAACAGCCAAAACCAAAGCGGTAGTGAAACCATCCAAAGAAACGCCCGGGAGAATATAAGCCGATAAAAAGACTGCCACAGCTGAAGTCAACCAATTTAGAACTAACACCAAAAATCTCTCTGTTTCTGTCATAAATTTTTACCAAGGAGTACCAAGTCTGGGTAAAACATAACGATCCAAACCAATGTACCCCGACACTTTCCAAGCCAAAATCAAACCAATACTTAAAACAAATAACACCGGATTAATACTGACTGTACCAGCTAACAAAAAATTAAAATTCATAAAAGCCCCAAAGAAAGCGGCGATTCCGGTAAATAATCCCACAATTAAACCCAAACCAACCAAAATCTCACCCCACACAATTAAATAAGACCAAACTTCAACGTTATTCAAAACTATATTTTCCAGAAAGTAAGCATACCAAGACTGAACATCGGGTCTTGGGGCTGTACTTTTTATCAAGGCTCCTTGAATAAAACCCCCTAAAGCCCCTCCAGTCGACTCTCCGACCCAAGCGGGATTATACAACTTACCTAAACCGGAAGACAACCACACATAACCGACATACAGCCTCACCATAAGCCACAACCAAGCACTTCTAGTATCGTCAAACAAAAACCTAGCAAGAGGAGGATCTTTAACTATGTAATTTTTGGCCATAATTTTTAAAAGACACTAGCTATCTGTCTCTGTTATTTCTTTTTATTTTTAACCCCCACCTCCTCTACTACTGTTTTCCAATGCTTTTTAAGCTCCTTACCCAATTTAACCGCTTCGGTTTCACCAACATCTTTTAAGCGACTATACTTCTTAACCACCTTATCAACTGTTTTTTCATATTTATCCTGACTAACATCCTTCATTTTTTCCAACTCAGCTAAGACATCCGCTTTAGCCTTTAAGGTCCAGGCTTTGATTTTCTTCCTGTTGGTTTTACCTTGAGGACCATAAAGAAATATTCCGCCAGCGACCGCTGAAACCAGACCGGCCCCTAAAACAAACCCGGTACCAAATAATGATTTTTTTTCTTTTTTAGACATATTTAATACTTAATATTATTTTTTTAATCTTTTAATCTTTTTTGGTCTTTTTATTTGTAGCTTTTTTCGTTCGTTTAGGTTCTGCTTTTTTATCCATAAACCTAGACAACAAACCAATAGCTTTTTTAATTCCACTAGCTGAAACAAAAACTTTCAAATAAGCCGAGGTGGACCTAACTATTGATTTGGCCTCTTTCCTAATGAAAGATATATCCTCCACCACCTCATCTGTCTCTTTTTTGACGCGACCGACAATATAGCTAATGTCGCTAAAAATCTTTACCATAAGACCAAGTAAAAAAACAAGAAAAACAGCAATAAAAATCTGAGACATCCCCAAAACCAGAAGGAAAAAATCAGAGTTAACTATAGATTCCATACCTTAATTATAACACAATAAACCCAAAGACAAACTGATTCAGTGTTGATACGAAATAATTATAGTTTACGACTGTCGTAAGCCCAATGAAGAAGTGCTTGTCTCTGTCTGGGACGACAACTGGTATCCCCCTTACGACATGCTTTTTGTAATTGAGAAATATGCCTACCAATGGCTCTCCATCTCTTGATTTGCCTTTTATCTTCTTCTGGTAGACGCCGTCCTTGCCAATAGCGACAATACCACTGAAACCAGCCCCGAGGATCATCGGGATAAATCCAACCTTTCTCTCGCCAAACAGACAAAGGCTGACTGGCATTTACTCCAAAATAATTCAAACTTTTATCTTTTTTCAGAGATAATTTTGCTTGTTTAAACCAATCAGCTGGAAATTCATCTTGACAATCATTCATATACTTACCACAAAAAATTCCTAAAGCCAACATTTATTTAGGACTAAGGTCTGGACGAAATTGAGGGTCAAAATCACGACCGGGACGAGCCGATAAAAAATAACGATAATTTCGTTGCATTTTATCTTTTACTATTATAGTTTTATCCTTCATTTAAACTTAAGAGACCATTGACCTGAGAGAGGGTTGATTTTTTTCCAAGCACTCTGAACAACAGAGAATCTTTTTAGATGGTTTATAGGAATCATCGTTGGCATAATTTTCGGTTTTTACATCACAATAAAAACACCGGCCGACCACCTCCCGATCTGGATTTGAAACAACAGGAGTAGTAATCCTATTATCAAAAACAAATAAAGTTCCCTTGAAGTGTCTTCCGGGATACCTTTCCATATAAGTATGGATTCCATCTTTTAACTGATATATTTGATTGAATCCTTCACGACGAAGAAGACAAGTGGCTTTCTCACACCTTATCCCCCCAGTACAAACTGACACCACTTTCTTATCTTTAAGTTTAGATAGTTCGGATAATTTAGCCGGCAAATCTCGAAAATTCTCCAATTTAGGATTGACTGTCCTTTCAAAAAAACCTGATTTTATTTCATAATCATTTCTTAAATCCAAAACCACAAAATCTTCATTATCTTCATACCACTTTTCCAAATCTTCAGCCGATAGACATTCAGCGGTTTCATTCACAACATCAAAACTACCGGCCTGCAAAGTCACAATCTCATCTCTCACTTTTATTTTTAAATTAGGAAAAGATCTTCCTTCACCAGCGCTTTCCTTAAAAACAACATCAGCAAACCTGTCATCTGACCACATATAATCTTTATATTTAGAAATAGCTTCAGCTTCACCCTCCAAAGTGCCATTTATCCCTTCGGAAGCGATAATCAACCTACCCTTCAATCCTAAAGCCTGACAAACTTTTTTCTGTTCAACCTGAAAAACAGAGGGGTCTTTAATATTCACAAATTTATAAAATAAAATAACGATATTGGCTGAATCAGTTTTCATATGGGAAACATCTTAGAAGATTTTTATCTATTTGCCAAGGTTATTTTTTACCCCAACGAGACCGAGTAAAGATATGACTACCCACAAAACCGGCAATCGTTCCCACCAAAGCCACCCCGAAAAGCATTAGAAATATCCCGACCAACCGACCTTCCCAAGTCACGGGGTAAATATCCCCATAACCAACCGTAGCTGTTGAAACAGTCCACCAAATAGCATCATAAAAATTATCTACATCAGGATTGAGTCTAACCTCCAAAGTAAAGAAGGCTATGGCCCCGGCTAAAATAAAAGTAATTACAGTAATAACCAAATATAAATAACGAGCATTTTCATCAGACAGACCACCGGTAGCCCTCTTCAATCTTCTAATCTGTAAGATTCTAACCACCCTTAACAATCTCAAAATCCTCAAAAAACGGAAAGATCTGTAAACCTCTCCACTAACCGGGATAGAAGCTACCAAATCAGTCCAATTTTCTTTCCAGTATTGTTTTTTCTTAGGGTACGCCCACCAACCAATCAAAAAATCAAGCAAAAAAAGACAAGCAATGAAAATATCAGTCAGATGAATAAATCTAACCTGCTCTGGCGACAAAGAAACACTGAATTCATAAACCAAAAGAGAAACACTAAAAACAGCCAGCAAAGCCAACAAAACATTAGCCCAGATGTTTTCCTTATAGAAAATAACAAAAGCAGACAAATCTCTCTTACTCATATCTTGAACTTATTATAGCACCCAAGAAAAAGAGCACCAATTTGCTCTCAAATCTGGAAAGATTTAATTACCATCTCCATCAACAAAAACCTATCTTCCAAAACTTCCGGTGAGACCTTCTTATATGGCAAAACCAACTCTTTGTTTTTTTGACGATAAACAAAAAAGTTCTCAGGGTTGGTTAAATAGCTATTATCAGTCTTTTTATCAAATTTCAAATACAATTCACCTTCATAGATTGCACCGACTATCACCCCCCTTAAATAAATGGCGAAGCTACCGAACATTTGTTTAACTTCCAGACCTTCCAAATCTGACAATAAATCAAAAACAATATAATCCACGAAAGATGAATCTGTTTTATTCATATCTTAAAGCCTCAATTGGGCTTTTATCAGCCGCTCTTTTAGCCGGATAAAGACCAAAGACAAGTCCAACAACCGCTGAAACTCCAACCCCTAAAATGGCCGCTCCGACCGGAAAAGAGAAGGCCCAACCAGAAGCTACGGTCTGCGACAAAACAAGAGAAACCACAAAAGAAATAGAAGCTCCCAGCGCTATACCTATCAAACCACCAGCCATGGTTAAAACAATAGCTTCACACAGAAATTGCCACAAAATGGCTTTTTTAGTAGCCCCTAGAGCCTTACGCAACCCAATTTCTCTGGTTCTCTCAGTGACTGAGACCAACATAATATTCATTACCCCAATACCACCAACCACCAAAGAAATAGCTACGACTGCTGTCAAAAAAGCAGTCAAAATGCCAATAATAACAGAGATCTGATCAATTAAACCTTGTTGAGTAATAACAGAAAAATTATCCTCTTCCCCGGGATAAATATTATGAGTCTCTCTTAAAGTAGCTCGGATATCATGAGCGAGCTTATCTACATTATCAGGACTATCGGCCCGTGCAATAATTCTTTGAAAATAATTTGTTCCCACTAAATAAGTCTGAGCTGTGGTATAAGGTACAATCACAATATCGTCAATATCAAAAATACCTCTCTGGCCTGTCTTAGGATACACGCCCACCACTCTTAACTGAGTACCTCTAATATTTATTCTCTCCCCCACAGCATCAGAAGATCCAAAAAGCTCTTCTTTTACTTTATGACCAATAACAGCCACCCTGGCATTATTATTAATATCCACATCGGTAAACATGGCCCCGGCAGAAGGAAAAACCCGAAAGGTGTTTCCAAAAAATTCCGCTGAAGCGCCAATCATCACGGCTGGAGTATAAGTCTCTCTTAAATAAGAAACATTCCCCGGTATCAAAACAGCCGGCATTGCAGAAACTAAATTAGGTGCGTTAGCTTTAATTAAAATGGCTTCATAATCTCTAATCGTCAATGAATCTGACAGAATAGCTCTAGGGTCATTAAAGTCTCCCGGTAAGACCATAACTGTTTCAGCTCCCATTTGATTTATTTCTCCTAAAATCAGATTCTGGGCCCCACTACCAAGGGACATAATCATAATGATTGAAGCCACCCCAATAACAATACCAAGCACTGTTAAGAAGGAACGTGATTTATTAAGCTTAATAGCTTCAATAGCTGACAATAAAATATACTTAAACTTAATCATTTTATTTAGAATAACCTTGACCGGCAAAACTTCTTTTAATCACTTTTTTATCAGATTCCACCTTTCCATCCATAATTTTTATAATTCTTTCAGCATGCATAGCCGTGGTCGTCTCGTGAGTGATCAACATCACCGTATGACCAAAATCAGTATGTAGCCTTTGCAAAGTATCCATTACCGCTCCCCCGGAAACAGAATCCAAATTACCCGTAGGTTCATCAGCAAAAATTACTTCCGGCTCATTAACCAAAGCTCGGGCAATAGCCACCCTCTGCTTTTCCCCGCCGGATAATTTAAAAGTCTCATAATCCAAACGATGAGACAAACCAACCTGCTTCACAACTTTTTTTATCCTCTTATCCCAATCCTTCTCTGGTCGCCGAGAGTAAACCAAAGGCAAACGAACATTTTCATAAACCGTGCTTCGACCCAACAAGTTAAAAGTTTGAAAAACAAAACCCATCTTTTCATTTCTTACTCTGGCAATTTCATTATCGGTATATTCTTCTAACTCCTTGCCATTGAAGCGATAAACGCCATCAGTATGATCGGCTAAAAAACCCAAAATATGCAACAGAGTAGACTTGCCAGACCCGGAAGGACCCATTACCGAAACAAACTCTCCTTTTTCCACCTTAAAAGATATACCTCTTAAAACCTCGGTCACCACATCATCACTTCGATAAACTTTGGTTATATTTTCTAATTCAAAAAGTGACATAATTAACGGCGACCGTTTAAATCTTCTTCCCTGATGAAAGTTATCACTTCTTCTCCCTCATTTAAACCAGAAAGTATCTCTACTCGACCATCAGAACCACGTAAACCAATTTCAACTTCTCTTTCCTTGATTTCCTTTCCTTCAACCACTCTGACGAAATTCCTCCCACCAGATCTAATAATCGCTCGGCCCGGTATAGCCAAAACCTCACTCCTAGAATCAGAAAAAATATCAGCATCAACAGTCATACCCACCCTCATTCGCTCATCAAAATCAATCAAATCCAGTTTAGTTTTAAAGCTGGCCACTCCATCCCTGTTTTCTGCAAGTGGAGAAACATAAGTCACAACAGCCCTAAACAAGCGACCAGGAAAAGCACTCAAACGAACCTCGGCCTCATCACCAACCGCTAAATTGGCTACATCAGCCTCTGGTACAAAAAGTGAAATATGAAAATCAGCATCAGAACTTAAGTTCAGAGCTCTCTGACCAAAAGCAACTGACTGACCAAGAGAAACCGGCACAGTCTTTACTACTCCGGAAAAAGGAGCAATCAATCTGGTTTTAGATAGGGCAACTTCTGCACTTCTAACTTGAGCTCGAGCTCCGGCTACCGCTCCTTCAGCCGAACGAATCTGCTCTTCACGACTACCAGACACAGCCAAATCAAAATCGGCTTTAGCTTGTAAATAAGTAGCCTCAGCTTGATCATAAGCTTGCTTATTTAAAACATAAGAAGAACTCCTATCATTAGGAATAGGTACGACCCATTCTACCCCAGAAACAGCAAAATTAGGCGGGAATTGAATAAACAAACCTCTGCTTCCAAGCGGTATCGGTTTAACAGCAGTAGCTTCCCCTGCCCCTGACTCTAACCCTGAATAAAGGAAAGAATATCCAGACTGAGAACCGGAAGCATATAAGGTAATTTTATACTCGCCCATTTCATTATCGGTATAAGAGCCGGTAATAGCTGGGGGTTCATAAGAGGCTAAACCCTGATCAAATGGTGTGCCAACAAAATAAGCTCTGAGATCAGAAACTAAAAGTTTACGCCTGGCATTTTCCAAAGCAACCTCAGCCGAACGCAATCTAGCCTGAGCTGCTTGTCTCTCTACTGAAACTAAACCCGACCTTAATTCCTGAAGTCTGGCCTCAGCCTGAATCAATCCGGCTCTAGCCACTTCTAACTCAGACTCTCTGGCTCTGGAATCAAGAACCATTAAGAGCTGACCAACAGTAACCCTCTCTCCCTCACTGACTGATATTTGTCTGAGAGTTCCATTCACCTCAAAAGACAAATCTACCTCCTCTGCCGGGGCCAACTCTCCGGTTACACTTATTATTTCTCTGATATCAGACCTTGAGATTATTTCACTTTCAAAATCAATTTTATTATCACGATTAAAGATAAAAAACAGCAAAACTAAAACTGCTACCACCAACACCCACAACCAGGGTTTTTTAAGCCAATATTTAATTGAATTCATATGAGCCATTATAACATTAAAAAATATTTTACAGATGATAAAAAGGTGTATAATGGACTAATGCTGAAAACAAACATGCAAGCTCCTGATTTTTCTCTACCGGACCAAACAGGTGTTTTACATAAATTAAGTGACTACCTGGGATCTTTTGTGTTGTTATATTTTTATCCTAAAGATGATACTCCGGGGTGCACCAAAGAAGCCTGCATAATCAGAGACCATTATCCCGAATTTGAAGCAAACAATATTAAGGTATTAGGAGTAAGTGCCGACTCAGAGACCAGCCATCAAAAATTTTCAGATAAATACAAACTACCATTCACCTTACTATCCGACCCCAAAAAAGAAATAATCAAGAAATATGAAGCTCTGGGTGCTGTTGGTACTAAGAGGATTTCGTATCTGATTGATCCCAAAGGAATGATAGTCAAAACTTACTCTAAAGTTGATCCGGCTATCCATGGACCTCAAATCATAAAAGACATTTCTGTTTTCAAGTAATGAATTATAAAAAACTACTTCATATCAGTAGGCCTAGATTTTGGATATACGAACTTGGACCCTATATTATGGGTTTAGCAATAGTCTTTGGATCTAATCTTGATTTATGGATTTTACCGACAGTTATAGTTTTTCTGGTCTTTTTCACTTATCCAGCCAATATATTTATTTATGGTATTAATGATGTTTACGATTATGAAACCGACAAAAACAATCCCAAAAAAATAGCTTATGAAGCTTTAGTTGCCCCCAAAGATCACCCCAAAATACTCCGACACATCCTTTTTACAGTAACCCCTTTTGTAATCTATTGTTTCTTTGTCTTATCTCCGCAAGTTACAATTACCTTACTGATATTTTTATTTTTAGCCGGTTTCTATTCAGCTAAACCAATCAGAGCCAAAACAAAACCTTTTTTGGATAGCTTATTTTCGGCCGGACATTACACCATTACCGGTGTTTTTGGTTATCTGATGGCAACCGACATATTGAACCTGTCCCCTGCCTGGGGAGATTTAACAATCATCAGCATAGCCGGCCTGTCATGGTCCATAGCTATGCATGCCTATTCAGCGATTCCGGATATTAAAGTTGACACGGAAGCCAAATTAAATACCATTGCCACCTATCTTGGAATCAACAAGACTCTTTATTTGTGTAGTATTTTATATATCCTGTCTTCGGGAATAATATTTTTCTATTTGGGACCAATTGCTCTCTTGCTGGGTCTTGTATATTTTATTCTTATGATTTTATCTTTTATGAAGCCGGAAAAAATATTTAAACACTACACTTATTTCCCAATAATAAACACCATATGTGGGATGATTATTTTTATACTTGTCTTTCTATCTTAATCAAAGGTTCTGGAGACTTAATATTTTCAATACGCTTATAAACCAACTCGGCTGAAATCAAGCCAATTGGCAAACCTATTCCCGGATTAGTCCCCGCCCCAACATAATAAAGGCCCTTAACTTTTTTATTAATATTATTTGGCCTAAAAATAGCCGTTTGACCCAAAGTATGAGCCAAACCCAAAGCACTACCCTTAAAAGCATTATAATCCTTAATAAAATCTTTGACCGAATAAATTCTTTTATAAACTATTCTAGAAGATAGATCGGGAATATTCATTTCTTTTGAAATAAAATCTAAAATCTTACGGCCATATTCTTCCTTAAAAGACTCATCGTATTCCAGCCCGGCTGCCATTGGAACCAACACAAAAAGATTTTCATATCCGACAGGAGCAACCTTAGAATCATTCTTAGAAGGAGCACATATATAGAGTGAAGGTTTTCCGGGCCATTCAGGCGACTTAAAAATCTGTTTAAAATTATTTTGCCAATTAGAGGAAAAAAGCAAATTATGATGACTAAGTGAATCAACTTTTCCCCTAACGCCTAAATACATAATAAAAGCTGAGGGCGACATAACCCGAGAGTTCCAATAACGATCACTTTTTAGGCGATACTCTTTTGACAACAAGGCTTGATCAGTGTGAACAATATCAGCATTAGAGACAACCATATCAGCTTCCAAGATTTGCCCGGATAATAATCTCACACCAAAAACTCGACCCTCTTTAATTACAATCTCTGCCACCTCAGTCTCGGTTTTTAAAGTAATTTTGTTTTTTTCGGCTATCTTACCAATAGCTTTGATTAATTCATAGAGACCTCCTTCCGGATACCAAACACCGCCAACAAAATCGACATGATTCATCATTGAATATATGCCCGGGGCGTCAGAAGGTGCAGTCCCCAATAAAACGGTCTGAAATTGTAAAATTTTCCGAAGAACATCGGTTTTAAATCTCTTATTGACTATATCTTCAACTTTTGAAAAAAGAGGTAACTTCCTGCCTTCAGTCATTACTCGCTTGTTAAAAAAATCAAAAATAGTGTCATAGTTCTTGAACATAAACTCATTCTTGGCTATCTCATATTGATAACCCGTCATGTCAATATACTCTTTTAGTTTTTTACCAGCACCAACCTCAATAGATTCAAATAAATCCATATTTTTCTCTAAGTCAGAATATAAATCATAAGCTTTATTCTCTTTTTCCAAAAAAACCCGGTAAGAAGGACTAAGGCGAGATAGTTTCAAATAATCATTGATGTCTTCTTCCATCAAATTGAAAAAATGTTCAAAGATGTCAGGCATCATATACCAAGAAGGACCCATATCAAAAACAAAACCTTGATCAGAAAAAATGTTGGCCCGTCCGCCAATATTTTTATTTTTTTCAAGCACCATGACTTCATAACCACGACGAGCCAAAAGGCAGGCAGTGCCCAACCCCCCAACACCAGAACCAATTACTACAATTTTTTGTTTTTTCATAATTTTAAATCTAGACCATATATAAAAACTAATAAAACTAAATTTAACTTTCTCCACAGGCCAACCCTAATCCGCCCAGAAAACACATCTCCTCCTCTCTCAACCAGTTTATTTAATATTTCAGCATATAAAATCCTAGCTACATATATCGGCCTTTGTGATCTAAGAGGTAAAAGCTCTATAGCTTGGTCTACCTTTTGATAAAGCACTAAAGTCCTTTTAACCTGATAAGCGACTAGTTTTTTTATTGGCTCACTCATTTTACCAGAGGCCAAATCAGACTCCCTAACTCCAAAACGCTCCATTTCATCTAAAGGTAAATATATTCTATCCCTCAAAACCAAATCTTCTTGGACGTCACGCAAAAAATTAGTCAACTGAAAAGCTTCACCCAAAGCCCTGGCTCCCGATAAAACCTTTTGCCTAAAACCTAAATCAGAAAAAAACCTATCATTACCTTGGTTTAAAATAAAAGTAACCATATAACCCACCACCACGGCTGAACCATACATATAGTCACTTAATTGGGCATAACTTTCATAGCGACTTTTTTCCGTATCTTGCAGCATAGAATTTAGGAAAGCTTCACTATACTCAAAAGGAATCTTAAAATGATTGAAAACGTATTTACTGGCTCGAAAGACTTTTTCTTCCTCCTCACTTAAAATAACCTCTTGTCCCGAGAGATAATCATTCCAAGACTTTTTCCAGCGTTGCAATTCCAATCTAGCTACCAACTTATCTTCAACCAAATTGGTATCAACTATTTCATCTGGTAATCGGAAGAAAGCATATAAAATACAAATAGCCTCTCTTTGCTCCTTGGGCAAGAGTTTGGTCCCAACATAAAAACTCTTACCAAAAGAACGGTGTAAACGGCAACAAAAATCCACATCTGATCTATATTCAAGATAAGGTGTCATCAAGC
>JBJHBV010000012.1:0-14525 GCA_050485705.1 Candidatus Vogelbacteria bacterium | reverse complement strand
ACAGGAATCATATGGATATAATAAAACTGGAGACTTAGGATTTTCTCTTTGTGCTAATTTTAATTTAGAAAGAAGGGGACAGGTTGGTAGGGCTTATTATCCCTTGTTTATGGAAGGAGAAAATTGGGATCATGAAGCAGGAAGTTGGTGTTTTGATAGGATGATAGACCCTGATCGTTATCCACCCTTTAGGCGATAGATAATTAATGAAAGAATATAATCCTCAAAAAATAGAAAAAAAGTGGCAGAAGCAGTGGGCTAAAACGGGTTTGTATAAATCAAAAAACAATAGTCGGAAACCAAAATTCTACTGTTTGGACATGTTTCCATACCCTTCAGGAGAAGGTCTGCATGTCGGTCATCCTAAGGGTTATATAGCCACCGATGTTTATTCACGTTTCAAGAGAATGAATGGTTTTAATGTCCTGCATCCTATGGGCTGGGATGCTTTTGGTCTGCCGGCCGAAAACTATGCTTTAAAAAAGAAAATTCACCCCAAATTGGCTGTAAATAGAAATATAAAACGTTATAAAAAACAGTTGGCAATGTTGGGTTTTGATTATGATTGGTCTAGAGAAATAAACACTACTGATCCCGATTATTATAAATGGACTCAATGGATATTTTTGAAGTTATATGAAGCCGGCTTAGCCTATGAATCTTATGAACCGATAAATTGGTGTGCAAACTGCCAGACCGGCTTAGCCAATGAAGATTTGGATGAAAATGGAAATTGTGAAAGATGCGGTGGAGAGATTGTTAAAAAACCTATGCGTCAGTGGGTTCTTAAAATTACCGCTTATGCTGACAAATTATTGAATGACTTGCCGGAATTAGATTGGCCTGAATCTATCAAAGAAGCTCAGAAAAATTGGATTGGTCGTAGTCAGGGAACTTTAATAGATTTCACTATTGAAGATCGAATATTGGAAGAAAAATTAACTGTTTTTACTACCAGACCGGACACCATTTTCGGGGTAACTTTTTTAGCTATTTCGGTTGAAACAGCTGAAAAATGGTTAGATAAAAAATGGCAACCTTCAAAAGCTGTACAAGATTATATAATTAAAACCAAGAAAGAACTTCTATCTAAAAAATACGATAAAGAAAAGACGGGTGTTTTTTCGGGTCTTTATGCCGTTAATCCTATTAATCAAGAAAAAATACCCATCTGGGTGGTTAATTATGTTTTATCTGATATTGGTACAGGTGCGGTAATGGGGGTACCAGCACATGATGAAAGAGATTTAGATTTTGCCAAACAGTTTGATTTGCCAATAAGAGATGTTGTTAGTAGAGAAGATGAAAATATTTCTCATACCGGGGCTATTATCAGAAATTTGAGCGGGAAGTTTATTCTTCAAAAAAGAGATCATCATGCCAAGAGGGGGGCCGGTATGATAGCTACTTTTGGTGGTGGAAGAGAAAAAGGAGAAACCACTTTTGAGTGTCTGCGTCGAGAATTGAAAGAGGAAATAAATTTGGATATTACTGAAGATCAAGTTCATATTGTCGGTTATTTCCCGGTTGAACATTCACCCGGTAAATATTCAAAAATTTATTTTATTGATGAGGTGGATGAAAAATCCCTTATTTTAGGTGAAGGTGAGGCCATTTTGACTCTAAAAAAAGAGGAAATTTTAGAAGGTGATAAATTAACTTCTTTGACCAAAGAGTCATTTCATTTGTTCTTGACTAAAGGTAAACAAGTTTTTACCGGTGAAGGAATATTATTGGGACATCATCAATGGCAAGGACAAAACAACAAAAAGGCGATCCCGGCTATTGTAAAGTTTATAAAAGGTAAAACAACAGTTAACTATAAATTAAAAGATTGGGTTTTTTCTCGTCAAAGATATTGGGGTGAGCCAATACCGATTATTCATTGTGAGAAATGTGGTGCGGTGCCGGTACCAGAAAAAGATCTGCCTGTTAAATTGCCCAACGTTAAAAGTTATGAACCTAGCGGGACCGGTGAGTCTCCTCTGGCTAATATAGAGAAATGGGTAAACACCAAATGTCCAAAATGTGGCGGTAAGGCAAAAAGAGAAACTAATACCATGCCTCAGTGGGCCGGCTCCAGTTGGTATTATTTGAGGTTTATTGATCCGCAAAATAATAAAAAAATGATTTCTTCTCATAAAGAAAGTTATTGGATGCCGGTAGATTTGTATGTTGGTGGTACAGAACACGCCACCAGACACCTGATCTATGCCCGCTTTTGGCACAAATTTCTTTATGAGCAAGGTTTTGTTGGCACTAAAGAGCCTTTTGCTAGGATAGGTAAAAGTCTGGGTCTGGTTTTGGGTGAAGATGGCCGAAAAATGAGCAAGCGCTGGGGTAATGTTATAAACCCTGACGATGTAGTTTCTGTCTATGGCGCTGACACTTTAAGACTTTATACCATGTTTATGGGTCCTTTTGATCAAGAGATTGCTTGGAATACTAAAAGTATGATTGGCTCCAGGAGATTTCTGGAGAAAGTATGGCGACTGCAATTTAGATTGGAAGAAAAGAAGCCTGATCCTGATTTGTCTTCAATACTCAATAAAACTATCCAAAAAGTAAATAATGATATTCAGACTTTTTCTTTCAATACCGCTATTTCAGCTCTAATGATCTTGACTAATGCAATGGACAAAAGAGCTTCGCTCAGTACTGCGGACTATAGGGTTTTGGTATTGTTATTAGCCCCTTTTGCCCCTCATCTGTCAGAAGAAATTTGGAACACTTTAACTTTAGGTAAAAAATCGGTTCATATTTCTGATTGGCCTCAATATGACCCCCAAGCGGTCAAAGATATTGAAATGAAGATTGTCGTACAGGTAAATGGTAAAGTCAGAGAAACTATAGTTTTTCCCGCAAAAACACCAAAAGAAGAAGTGGAAAAAGAAGTCTTAAATTTGGAAAAAATTAAAAGATTGCTGAATGGGGAAAAACCAAAAAAGATTATTTATGTCAAAGATAAGTTGATAAATATAGTTATTTAGGTTTTCCACTTGACGCTTTTATTATTCAATGCTAGAAATAGAGTTAACAAAATAAAATTATGTCAGACAAAAAAGACGTTCTATCATTTAAACCCAAAGAAATCAGCAAAAAACTGATTTCTTCTTTATCGGAGCGAGCTCAAGATATTCTTATCAAGCGCTATGGTCTGGGTAAAACCTCAAAACGAATGACCCTTGAGTCAATTGGAGCTGAATACGGTATTACCAGAGAAAGAGTCAGGCAAATAGAAAATTTTGCCCTGAGTGCTGTTAGAAAATCTAATGAGTACAAAGATTCAGCTGATGTTTTTAATGAATTATCTAAAGTAATGGAATATCACGGAGGGATAGTTCATGAGGAAGAATTTCTGCAATCAGTTGCTAAAGATTCATCTACACAGAATCATATTCATTTTCTTTTGGTTATCTCTGACGCCTTCACTAAATTAAAGGAAGATGATAAGTTTCATCATCGCTGGACTATTGATCAAAAATTGGCAGAGAAAGTTCACCTTTCTATCCAAAATCTATGTCAAAATATTTCCAATAATGATTTGGTGTCAGAGGCTAAGTTGGTAGAAGATTTTTTAAATGATCTGAATGAAGTAGTGGAAAACATAAATTTAGAAAAAGAAACTATTGCTAGAAAGTGGTTGTCAATTTCTAAAGAATTAAACCGTAACCCTCTTGGAGAGTGGGGATTGTCTACCTCACCTAATGTAAGAATGAGAGGAATAAGAGATTATGCTTATTTGTTATTACGCTACCACGGATCCCCGATGCACTTTACAGAAGTAGCGGAACAAATCACAAAGATTTTTGGGAAAAAAGCTCATCCGGCTACTTGTCATAATGAGTTGATAAAAGACGGACGCTTTGTATTGGTTGGGCGTGGTTTATATGCTCTTACTGAATGGGGCTATACTCAAGGAGTAGTTGCTGATGTCATCAGGGCAATCCTGAGAGAAAATGGACCTCTGACCAAAGAAGAAATAATCAATCGTGTTAAAAAAGAACGTTACGTTAAAGACAATACCATTTTAGTTAATCTACAGAACCCTAATTACTTTCGTCGAGATGATCTGGGTCGTTTTGAAACCATCTAGGTTCTGGTTTCCTTTTTATTTTTGTTTTATCATTAAGGATATATGAATATCTTTGATTTTCTTCTTATACCTCCAATCTCAGGCGAGAGTTTAATGTTGAGCGCTTTGTTGGTGATGCCTTTTGTTTTTGGTTTTGCTTTATTTAAACTGTGGCGCTGGTTAAAAGAAGCGGAATTTATTAAAGCCATGGAGTGGGTTTTATTGGAAATAAAATTACCGCGACAGATTGATAAATCACCTCAAGCCATGGAGGTTGTATTGAATGCTATGCATCAAACCAATGAAGGGAATTGGTATACTAAATTTACAAAAGGGGAATTACGTCCTTGGTTTTCTCTGGAATTAATTTCTGACGGAGGAAAAGTCAGATTTTTCATTAGAACCACTAAAGGTTTTAAAAATTTAATAGAATCTCAGATATACTCCCAGTATCCAAATGTGGAGATAACGGAAGTGGAAGATTACACCAACAATATACCTTACGCTCTTAAGGGTAGTGATTGGGATTTAGCCGGATTTAATTTTACTTTAACCAAAGAAGATCCTTATCCAATTAAAACCTATGTTGATTATGGATTAGACAAAGACCCTAAAGAGGAGTACAAGGTAGACCCTTTTACACCTTTGGTGGAATTGTTAGGTTCAATGCGACCGGGAGAACAAATGTGGTTTCAATTTTTAATTATGGCCACCAAAGAAAGATTTTCCCAGAAAGGTTCCTGGTTTAAAAAAACAGACTGGAAAGGCAAGGCTGAGGAGGAGGTAGAAAAAATAATCGCTAAGACTGCCACTGAAGAGAACAAAAAAGGTAATCCGGCCAATCTATCTCCGGGAGATAAAGTAAAAGTAGAAGCTATCCAGCGCAGTGTAGCTAAACCGGGCTTTGATACCGGTTTTAGAACAATTTATTTGGCCAAAAAAGATATTTTTGATAAAGTTAATTTTGGTGCCATGGCTAGTGTCACCAAACAATTTAGTTCAATGGAATTAAACGGCTTTAAACCTTTGAATTCCACCAGCATCAAATATCCTTGGAATGATTTGTTTGGTCGAAAAGAACCTCGTCTGAAATGGTATATGTTTGATTCTTATCGTCGCCGATCTTATTTTTATCCACCTTATAAGTACCCGGCTTTTGTGTTAAACACTGAGGAGTTAGCTACTTTGTATCACTTACCGGGGCAAGTAGCAGAAACTCCGACTTTTCCAAGAATTGAGTCTCGGACCAGTGAACCACCATCCAATCTACCCACACAAGAATAGCTTTCTGTATGTTTTGGAAATTACCTTCTTTAAATAAAATAAAAAATAATCGCCGATGGAAATTTATCGGTGGTTTTTTTGTGGTCTCATTTTTGTTAGTTTCAGTTTTTTATCTTTCACTTTTAGCAACTCCCTTTAGTTTTGATCCACCGGAATTAATCAGGGTTTCAAGCGGTATGACTGTCTCTCAAGTAGCTCAAGAATTGAAAGAAAAAAATATTATTAAACAAGAGAGATTGTTTTCTCTCCTGGTTTCTTATTGGGGCCAGGAAACAGGAGTTATTGCCGGAGATTATTATTTTTCAGACAGGCAAAATCTAATCACAGTTGCCAGAAGGATGGCTCAGGGTGATTTTGGGGTGAGACTGATCAGGGTCACCATTCCTGAAGGTTTAAGTGCTAGGCAAAAATCAGCTATTTTGGATGACTTGTTGCCTGATTTTGATAAAGAAGAATTTGTCAGACAAGGATCTCAAATGGAAGGATATTTGTTTCCTGATACTTATTTTATAAGTCCTTTTGCAACAGTCGAAGAAATTATAGCTAAAATGAGAAATAATTTTGATCAGCAGATTAATGATTTGATGTTTGATGTCAATCGTTCCGGACGTACTTTAGATGAGATAATCATTATGGCTTCACTCCTTGAAACTGAAGCCAGAACGACAGAATCAAGGAGAATTATTTCAGGGCTACTTTGGAAGAGGCTTGATAATGGTATGCGCTTACAAGTAGATGCCGTTTTTCCGTATTTCATGGGTAAAAATACTTTTGAATTAACTTTGGCTGACTTGCGATATGATTCACCTTACAACACTTATTTGTATGAAGGTCTTCCCCCAACAGCCATTGCTAATCCGGGACTTGATTCCATCAAGGCTGCTTTATATCCAGAGGAATCTCCCTTTTGGTATTACTTATCTGATATGAGAGGGGAAATGCACTATGCTATTACTCACGACGACCATGTTAGAAATAAGAATATATATTTAAGATAATTATGAAAAAAAGAAACTTAGCTTTTATAGATGTTGAAACAACAGGTTTAGATCCCAATACACACGAAATGATTGAAGTGGGAGGTATTATTGCCAAACAAATTCCTCAACCCAACAGAGGGCCAAAATTAGAGGTATTAGATGAGTTTGAATTTAAGATTAAACCCACCAACCTAGAACAAGCTGATCCAGAAGCTCTTCGGGTAAACGGATACAGTGAAGCTGATTGGTTGTTTGCGGTTGATTTAAATCAAGCAATGACAGCTATTGCCGAAAAAACAAATGGGGCTATTTTGGTAGCTTTCAATACACCATTTGACTCAGCTTTTTTGGAAGCCGGTTTTAAGAAAGCTGGCATAAACAACACGATGCATTATCACAAAATAGATGTTATGCCAATTGCTTTTGCCAAACTTTATCACGACAATAGAGTTCAATATTTTAATTTAAAAACATTAGTAGAACATTTTGGTCTAACTAACCAAAAAGCTCATACGGCCTTGGCTGACATTAAAGTGACTTTTGAATTATATAAAAGACTTTTAGAGATAGATTAAGAAGCCATGAAAAAAGTTTTTGTGGGTATGTCCGGCGGAGTGGATTCTTCCGTTACCGCCACTTTATTAAAACAACAGGGGTATGATGTTGTTGGTGTTTTTATAAAAGTGTGGGAGCCACCCAATTTTCCCTGTACCTGGAAAGATGACAGACGTGATGCTATGCGAGTCGCAGCTAAGCTTGGTTTACCATTTCAAACTATTGATTTATCTAAACAATACGAGAAAGAAGTAGTGGAATATATGATCAACAACTACAAACACGGCCTAACACCAAACCCTGATGTTATGTGCAACAAATCTATTAAATTTGGTGGTTTTTTTGATTGGGCTTTGAGTCAAGGAGCTAATTATGTAGCTACTGGTCATTATGCTTATACCGAAGATGGAAAATTATATGCCGGCTTGGATCAATCTAAAGATCAGAGTTATTTTCTTTGGACCTTGAAATCGGATGTTTTAAAAAAGACCATTTTCCCTTTAGGTAATTTAACTAAACAAAAAGTGAGGCAACTGGCCCATGATTTTGATTTACCGACCGCCAATAAAAAGGAAAGTCAGGGTTTGTGTTTTATAGGTAAAATAAATATAAAAGATTTTTTGAAAGATTATATAGAAGAAAAGCCCGGCTTAGTTTTAGACCAATCAAACAAGGTAATAGGGGAACATGAAGGATCTATTTTCTACACTATCGGCCAACGTCATGGTTTTAAAATCACAGACAAAATTGAAGCCGGTAAACCTCACTATGTAGTATCTAAAGATTTGAAAAGAAATACTTTAACCGTTGGTCAATCTTTACCCATTAAATCAAACTTGAAGGTAAGATTGGTTGATACCAACTGGCTTGAGACAGAAAATGTTGTAAAAGAAAATCAATATTATGCCCGAATAAGACACCGAGGAGAACTTTTGGGGTGTCAAGTAGATTTCAAAAGGAACGAAGTCTATTTTAAAGAGATAATAGGGGATTTAAGCCCCGGTCAGTCTTTGGTCTTATATGACGGAAGAAAAGTTATAGGTGGTGGTATAATTTCCCAGCTTTGATTATTATAAAAAATCATTTAAGATACCGATTATGACAGCAGATGAAATACGACAAAAATTTTTAGATTTTTTTAAAGCCCGAGAACATGCTATTTTACCGTCAGCGCCTTTAGTTACAAAAGATCAAAAAGGTCTGACTAACAGTACTCTTTTTAATACTGCCGGAATGCAACCACTAGTACCCTATTTAATGGGAGAAAATCATCCGGCTGGAAAACGTTTGGCTAACAGTCAAAAATGTATCAGGACCATTGATATTGATGAGGTGGGAGATTCTACCCACGCCACCTTCTTTGAAATGTTGGGAAACTGGTCTTTGGGTGACTATTTTAAAGAAGAAGCTATTAAGTGGAGTTATGAATTTTTGACGGACAAGCAAGAAGGATTAGGTTTAGATCCTGCCCGACTTTACATAACTGTTTTTGAAGGAGACGAAAATGCCCCCAAGGATGAAGAGGCTTATAAAATTTGGCAGAAATATGTTCCGGTTGAAAAAATATTTTTTATGGGAGCTGAAAGTAATTGGTGGTCAGCTGGTGACAATGGTCCTTGTGGTCCGGATACCGAGATGTTTTATGATTTAACTCCGGAAGGTTTAAATATAAAAACCAAAGAAGATTTTATAAGGGCTGACGATAAACAAGAAGTGGTGGAAATATGGAATGATGTTTTTATGCAATACGAGAAAAAAGACGGGCGAATAATCGGCAAGCTTAAACAATTTAGTGTTGATACCGGATCAGGTTTAGAAAGGATTACAGCCTTAGTTCAAGGTAAAAACAGTATTTTTGATACTGATTTGTTTATTCCTTTACTGGTATCAATAAAAGAGCAGAGTAAAAATTATAATGAAATCTCGGCTAGAATAGTGGCTGATCACCTTAAAGCATCTGTTTTTATAATAATGGAGGGTGTCATTCCCACCAACAGTGATAGGGGTTATATTTTAAGGCGCCTGATTAGGCGAGCTGTTCGTCATAGTGATATTTTACAATTACCTCCCGATACTTTGGCTAATCTCACACCTATAGTTCAATCTATGTATCAAACAAGCTACTTTTCTGGTGAAGATTTTAGCCGGATTTCCAAAATTATTAAAGAAGAGGAGGATAAATTTAGACAAACTCTAGAAAAGGGTTACGCTAAAATTAAAAAACTTTTTTCAAATAATCAAAACATAAAAGAAAATTCTATTTCCGCCGAGGTTTTATTTGATCTATACCAGAATCACGGCTTTCCTTTAGAGTTGAGTTTGGAGGAAATAAATAGACTGAGAAGGGAAGGCGGGCAAGCTGATTTACCGGAAGACATAAAAGATCATTTTGAAAAATTATTTCAAGCTCATCAAGAAAAATCAAGATTAAGTACAAAACAAAAGTTTGCCGGTGGTTTGGCCAATCATTCTGAAATGTCTGTAAAATACCATACAGCTACACACTTATTACACCAAGCTTTGATTGATGTCTTGGGAGATGAGGTATCTCAAAAAGGAAGTAACATAACGGATGAAAGATTGAGGTTTGATTTTACTTACCCCGAAAAACTAACCCCCGAACAAAAAGAAGAAATAGAAGCTTTAGTTAACAAAAAAATAAAAGAAGACTTACCGGTACAGAAGATAATCTTATCTAAAGCTGAGGCTGAAAAAACCGGCGCTAAAAGATTTTTTAATGAAAAATATGGAAATGAAGTAAGTGTATTTTATATCGGTCCCTCTCTGGAGACTGCTTATTCTAAAGAGTTTTGCGGTGGACCTCATGTGGACCGAACCGGTAATTTGGGTAGATTTAAAATAATTAAAGAAGAATCAGTTGCCAGAGGAGTTAGACGGATTAAAGCTGTTTTAAATTAAGCTTGTCCACGGCTTGATGTTATTTTTTAAACAATAAAAAATTGACGTGCTATAATCACCGATATGGGTTTCTTATTACAAGAAAAGAGGCGACAAATAGCAATAATAGACATTGGTAGTGCCTCTGTTGGTTTGGCAATAGTTAACCTTGACCAAAAAAATCCTCCTGAAATTTTATATAATTACAGATCAAGAGCAAATATTAGACCTGACTCGGCTTTTAAAATTTTTATTCAAGGCATTTTAGATTGTTTGGAAGAATCTTTAAACTCAACTACTTTAGAAAATTTCAAAATTGATGAGGTGGCGGTTTTCCTAGCTTCTCCTTTTTATATTTGCCAAAGCAATATCATAAATCAAAAAGAGGAAAAACCTTTTACTGTTATTCCAAAGAGAGTCAGTGCGATTTTAAATGAAAAAGCAGAGGCTTTTAGGCAAGATAACAAGGTTTTATACCCTGAATTAAACAATGATCAGACAATAATCATTGACAATTATTTAATGCAAACAAAATTAAACGGCTATGTAGTAAACTCGCCTTATGGTTACAAAGTAAACTCGCTTTATTTATCCCAATATGTAAGTTTGGGATCTCTTCCCGTTCTAAACAAATTTAAAGAAATTATTGCTAAAAAACTTCCCAGAAAAAAAATAAGTTTTTTCACTTTTTCTTGGTCTGCTTTTACTTTTTTTAAACAATGGCAAAAACTGAAAGATTACACCATTCTTGATGTCACAGGAGAAATGACTGATTTGAATGTAATTACTAATGGTTATTTAAATGAGGTCGCCTCTTTTCCTAAAGGGAGAAATTTTTTATTAAAATCTTTAGCTGAAAAATTAAATACGACTCCCGCAGAGGTAAATTCTTCTTTATATTTGTTTTTAGAAGAAAAAATGGATAATGCTGCTGAAATAAAAATGCAAAAAGCTTTAGAAGAGTTAAAAGAAGAGTGGTTACAAGGTCTGGATTTAGCTCTGAAAAACATCATGGAGTCTGTTTTGTTGCCCGAACAAATTTATCTGGTGGGTGATGATGCCGTGACAGAAGTCTTTAGTAAGTGGCTCTCAGACGAAAGGTTGAGGCAGTATTCTTTGACTAATCGCCCGTTAAGTTTAAAACGGATTACACCAGATGACACCGAAGAATACGTTGTTAATAAAGCTGAAAACAAGGAAGACCCCTTTTTCCCGATTGAGGCATTGTTTTGTCAGAAAGTTTTGTGATACAATTTAGTTTCTAATCATAATTAGGATAAATATGGCCAAAAATTCTATTGAAGATATTGTACAAAAAAAGAGTTTAAAAGAGGTTTTACCATCCAGACCTAATGGTTCTAGACCCAGAGTTTCCAGTTTTGATGGCAACACTGAACCATTAAGACCCATTCCGGGAACCAAGAGAGCTAAAGCTCCGATGTGGATATTGTGGTCCATTGCCGCAGTTTTGCTTTTCTTTGGTCTTATCGTAATTTCTTCTTTGTTCTCAAGAGTAACAGTTGAAATCACCCCCAAACAAGCAATGGTTATTTTAAATAACGAAACACTTTCGGCTGCCATTAATGCTCCTACCGGCCAGTTAGAATTTGGGTTGGTAACCAGAGAAATAATAGAGGAGGAAAGCGTAACCGCCACCGGAGTAAGGACAGTTGAAGAAAAAGCCAGTGGACAAATAACTGTTTTTAATGATTTTGATAACAATCCTCAAGAACTTGTTACTAACACTCGTTTTCAAACCCCAGATGGAAAAATATATAGAATTGATAGAGGTATCACCGTCCCGGGCAAGAGAGTGGTTGATGGGCAAGAAGTCCCCGGATCCATTGATGTCACGGTCTATGCTGATGAACCAGGACAAGAATATAATATCGGTTTGACTGATTTTACTATTCCCGGATTTTCCGGAACACCCAGATTTGATGGTTTTTACGCCAGATCAAAAACCCCTATGACCGGTGGTTTTTCAGGAAATATTCAAACTGTTTCAGCCGAAGAAGAAACTAGAGTCAGAGAAAGTTTAAGAACCAGATTAGGTAATCAGTCTAGTAATGGTAACTTACTTCAAATACCTAGCGGTTTCGTCTTGTTGGGAGATTCTATTTTGACTCATTTTGAAAGTTTAGGTCTGGAAACGGGCCAGACTGGAGCTAACCAAGCCGTGATCAGAGAAAAGATGGTGGTTACGGGTATACTAATAAATGAAAGGCAACTAGCGTCTTTTATTGCCCAAACCTTTATTAGCGACTATCGAGGAGAAGAAGTAATGATTGCTAATCTGGATGAAATAAATATCAGTTTAGTGGACAGAGAAGACCTGGATCCAAGGGCTTTAAGTGCTATAAACATTCAAGCCAATGGCCAGGCTCATGTCATTTGGATAGTGGATGAAGAAACATTAGTTGATTCAATCCGTGGCTTAAATAAAGGAGATTTTCAAAACGTGATTACCAGATTTCCTTCTATTGAAAGCTTAACCCCCAAATTTAGACCGCCTTGGATGAGAAATATTCCTGATAATCCCAATAAAATAAAGGTTAAAATAGATATTAATGAATAAAATTATTCCCCAGAGGAATTAAAAACGGGCTTGACTAATAAAAGCTTAATCTGCTAGTATTAGGCGGGTAAAAATAATGGAAAAACAAGGGAAAAACCACAACTCGATTGAAGCTGAAGACAACTACGTGACAGGTGTGGTAACAGAAGCATTACCCAACACTCACTTTAAAGTCAAAGTTGAGGATAAAGAGATACTTTCTTACCTTTCAGGCAAGATGCGCTTACATCGTATTAGAGTCTTGGTGGGAGATAAAGTAGAAGTTCTTCTCGACCCCTATGGGGGAAAGGGTAGAATAATTAAGCGTCTATAACTGAACGCCGAGAGCGTTTGCGACCATTTATTTATGAAAGTTAGATCAACAATTAAACCGAGATGTCCCCAGTGCAAAATGGTAAAAAGGCGCGGTCATTTGTATATAATTTGTAAAAATAAACCTCGGCATAAACAAAAACAAGCATAACTATGAGAATATCCGGTATAACCATTCCCTCCAATAAACGTCTAGAAATCGCCTTAACTGCGGTTTATGGTGTTGGTCGTAGCAAGGCCCAAGTTATCTTAACTGAGGCGGGCATAGACGTAGGAAGAAAGGCTGACACCTTAAGTGTAGATGAAGAAAACAAAATCAGACAAATAATAGAAAAAGAAAGAATAGAGGGTGATCTTAAAAGAGAAATAAACTCTAATATAAAGAGACTGAAAGATATTAAAGCTTATAGAGGTAGCAGACACAGCAAGAGTTTGCCCGCCAGAGGTCAGAGAACTAAAACCAATTCACGAACCAAAAGGGGTAATGTTCGTAAAACTATGGGTTCAGGTAAGAAAAAAGTAGATAAGAAATAAAATAACATTTATGGGTAAGAAACGTATCATTAAAAAATCAGGAACCACAATGAACGCCGGCCTAAAAGCCAGGCAGATGAGCCGTGTCCCTAAAAAGAAAATTTCTCATGGCGTGCTTCATGTCAATGCTTCTTACAACAACACAGCCCTATTACTAACAGACACTACCGGTAATGCTTTGATCTCTTCTTCTAGTGGTTCCCTGGGTTTTAAGGGTTCTAAAAAGGGTACTCCTTTTGCGGCCGGTAAGGTTGGAGAGCTTTTGGCCGAAAAGGCACAGATAATGGGATTGAAGGAAGTGGATGTGATTATTAGAGGGGTTGGGTCGGGTAGAGAATCTTCTATCAGAGCTTTTATGGCTAAAGGGTTTGAAATTTTATCAATTATTGACCGAACCCCTATTCCTTTTAATGGGCCAAGACCCCGTAAACCACGAAGAGTGTAGTTTAAATATTTTTTAATTATGAAAATTGGACCAAAATACAAAATTTGTCGCAGACTCGGAGATAGGGTTTTTTCTAAGTGCCAAACAACAAAGTTTACTGTTTCAGGTACTAACAGAAAAAGACAAGGCAAAAGAAGAACCAATGTCAGTGAATACGGTTTGCAATTGATAGAAAAACAAAAAGCTCGTTATACTTATGGCATAAGTGAAAAGCAATTTTCAAATTACATCAAGGAAGTTAGGGCCAAAAAAGATAACAATCCAACCGATGACCTATATCACTCTTTAGAATCTCGTCTTGATAATATTGTTTTTAGATCAGGCTTGGCTCACTCCAGAATGTTTTCCAGACAAATGGTGTCTCATGGTCACATTATGGTAAATGGACGTAGAGTAACTATTCCTTCCTATAAAATGAAGCCCGGTGATAAATTCTCCGTTAGACCTCAAAGTGCAGATAAAAAATTGTTCGCTGATTTTGAAGAAAGAAAAAAAGATATAAATGTTCCGACATGGATCAAATTTGATGCTGAGAAAAAGGCCGGTGAAGTGATAGGAACTCCTGATTTGAAAGAAGAAGTTTCAAGTTTAAATTTCCGCCAAATTCTGGAATTTTACAGTCGCGTTTAAAATTATTAATTTATTATTATAAGTAGCCATAAAAGCCTATGCCAGATTTTAATATCATCTTACCCTCAAAACCAGTCAACCTAGAAGAAGATGACTATTTGGGTGTAAACGAAATAGAAGGACTTTATCCAGGATATGGACATACCCTAGGTAATTCCTTAAGGAGAATTATTCTATCCTCCTTGCCCGGCTTTGCCATTACTGCGGTCAAAATTGACGGAGTAAATCACGAAT
>JBJHBV010000011.1:0-15094 GCA_050485705.1 Candidatus Vogelbacteria bacterium | reverse complement strand
AACCACCAGTTGCCATATCGTTTAATTTCTGAAGAGCGATTTGATTTAAAAGTTCACTAGCAGAAAGACGACCCAAACCATACCTTTCTCTTTCAATATTGGTATAAATAAAAACTCCACTATCTGACAAAACAGTTTCCAAAATTTCTTCTCTTTCAAAATGAATACTTAGAGGAGTATTGTTTAATAAAACTCTGGCCCCAGATCTTATTGTCTCAAAAGACCTCATAGATAAATCACCCAAAGATAACAACTCCCCCCTTTCCGTAAACTCGGTTTCTTGATCCTCAAAATCATTGTGGGCCACGTAATAAGTTTTACCCACCAACTCACCATATATAAAAATAACAAGACCGAAAATAAGTATTCCTATCAATAATACTGACCAGACAATATATTTAGATTGATAATGATTTTCCACTTCCATTAAAGAAATTATAACACGAGGAATTAAGATATAAGGGTACCAATAAAATCTTTATCCGACAGATAAGAATCCAATCTAGACAAATCAGTCCCATTTATCACCACCACCTCCATTCCTCCGGCTTCGGCCAGTTTGGCCGCCTCTGGATCAAAAGGGGTATGAATTCCCGGAGACCATTTATCGGGAATCAACTGTCTGAAATCGGTCCAAGTAACTTTATCTAAAGGTTTAGCATCAGGGTGTACAGCCGGATCTTTATCAAACACCCTGTCAATATTGGTTAAATTCACTATTTTATGCGAGTTAAATTTTTGGGCTAAAGCTACCGCTATATAATCCGTACTACGGCCTGGATAGTGTCCGCCAGATATCAAAATAGGACGAGTAAAATTTATTTCCGTTTCTTTTCCCATCACTATTGTCGGCTCTACTAAATCACCCAGTATCACCTTTACTAAATTGGCGTTTAATCTGGTGCTATGAATTCCCAACCAATCCAAATCTTCTTCACTGGGTTTTCCTACAACTCTAGCTGCTTTTTGATACTCTCGAGCCGTATCTCCTCCCCCAGAAACAATAATAAAACGCCGGCCTTGACCGGTTTTTTCAACCATAAAATTTTTAAACTTATCCAAAAAATCAGTATCAATCGCCTTAGGGGCGATGAGAGATCCTCCAACCGAAATAACTACAGGAATATCATTCATACCGCCCCCTATTCTAACACACAGTTTGTAAAAGTTTAAATTCTAAAAATTCTGTTATAATACCAGACAATGGAAGGTCAGGTATTTTCTATGATGACCGAATTGGTTTCTCCCCTTTTCTTGTGGGCCGGGTTCTTATTGGTGGCTTTTTTTACAGCCATTGCTTCTCTAATCTTGCTCTATCACTGGTATCGCTTTAACACTAGTCGGCAAATGGTTATTACAGCTGGTATAGTTTATCTTTCTGGTGTAATTGTTTTAAATCTTATAATCATAATTAGTATTATAATCTTCACTGTTACATCATGATAAAACTTGAACCAAATGAAGAAATTATAACTTTTGTTCGTAAACATTGGTTTGTAATGTTTTCTGAAGGAGTTATTTTAATGTTTATGGCTATTCTTCCGCCAATCTTAATTTTGATAGCCAACACCTATCTTAAACTGAACATTACCACGGAAGCCTTTTTCTTTGCCTTGTCCCTCTATGGTATGTGGTTAATGTTTATCTGGATTCTTTTTTTCTTAGCCTGGACAGATCATTATTTGGACGCCTGGATAGTAACCAACAAAAAGATCATCAATATTGACCAAAGAGGAATTTTTAACAGAAAAATGACCACCATGCAATTAGACAAAATTCAAGATACTTCCATCAAGGTAGAAGGTATTTTAGCAACCTTTTTAGATATAGGTGATTTAGTGGTTCAGACCGCCGGGCAAAATGTAAAAATAATATTTAAATCTGCCTCTCAACCCTATCAAAAAAAAGAAATCATCAACAACATCCAAAACCAACAAATTTAATAACTTATAAAAAACAAAAACCCGAATAAAATCGGGTTTTTGTTTTGAAACCAAGCATTTACATGCCTACTGGGTTCTCTCCACCTTCAGCTGGAACAGAGTCGTCACCTTGTGGCATCTCTGGAGCTGGTGAAGCAGGATCTGGAGTAACTCCGGTATCATCGCCACCAGGTACTCCATTTGGATTTAATTCATCCGCATTCATAGGAATTAAATAGTTATTTATTACCGATTAATTCCGACCTTTAAGTCAACATAGCTTATTATACCAAAAAACGCTCATCAAACAATCATTTTATCCCAATAAAATAAAAAGAAGCTATAATAGCTGCCGTTTCTGCCCGTAAAACATTATTAGACAAAGAGACAACTTGTGCCTTATTTTCTTGGGCGATTTTTAATTCAGACTCTGTCCAGCCACCCTCAGGCCCGACAAAAACTGCGATATTTTTACCAGACCCCACTTCAACATCAGACCCTCCTTCTTGATGACAAAAGAAGACAGAATCAGCAGTTTTACCAGCCATACTTATAGCCTCAGAAAAAGTAAGTGTTTCTTCCAAGCGCATTAATTGCAGGCGTCCACATTGCTCAGTGGATTCTTTAATAATTTTTTCTAGTCTTTTTATAACTAAGCCAGTTTTGACTGTTCTTTCACTAATAATAGGCACCAAACAATCCACTCCTAATTCTGTCGCCTTTTGTATTACTAGATCAAAGTTATCTTTCTTGAGAATGGAGACATAAAGTGTCACCTTTCGGTTTGTATTTACATTTACCAGAGTGTAATCATCCATTAATTTAATTTTCACCTGATCTCTACCTTGCCAAGAATCAATCTCAGCAGATACCTCTCCCCCTTTTCCATCAAACAGTATTACCATCTTGCCGGGAGAAAGTCGTAACACCTTTCTCCATTGATTTACCAAGTGACTATCTTGAATCAATAAGCTGCTTCCCGTCAAATCAGCTTCCACCAAAAAACGATGCTTTTTCATAACAAAGATTTAATCATAATTTTTCAAAAAACAAAAACCGTCTCAATAAGAGACGGTTTTTGTCTCATCAATCTGAGATTGACGATGAATAAAGCTAAACAATTATTTTTTAGAAATATTGGTAGCAAAGGGACCTTTTTCGTTGTTACCAACTTCAAAAGTAACGTCCTCGCCTTCTTTCAACTCATCAAAGCTTACACCTTGCAGCTCATTAGCGTGAAAGAAAAGGTCTTTAGCTTCACCTTCGCGGGAAATGAATCCAAAACCCTTGTCGGTCAAGCGAACAATTTTACCTTCTTGCATCTTGTTCACAAATAAAATCTACTAAACACGTCAAACGGCCAACTTAAAACCTACAAACAAAAATTCAACCTACTTTTTATTTGCAAACAACCGCTTTGACCTTCTAAGTATGCATTATATGGAATATAAGTCAATAAAAAACACTTGGATCACAGTTGATTCAAGTGTTTTATTTTTTGCCATACCAGACAGTCTCTTTGGGCCAATCGACAAGACCCCAAAGGATCAGCTGGCTCTGCTTCTGGCGCCAAGTGTTTATGTGACCTCCGAAAACCATCTCTCGAAGACACTTCCTGGTTTCATACGCGGATGTTCCCAAAACATCCACAATCTGGTCCTCCGTCATTTCCTGCCTGTTTAACAGGCGAAGAATCTGCCTCCTTAAGTTGTCGTGGTCCATGGCCACCTCCTTTCTTTCTAAATTCTATCACAACCGAAACAGAAGTCAATCTAAACAAAAAAGAATCAGAAATGTTATAATATTTCAATGTTTGAAGGTCAATTCGTTTCTTTTTTTATCGTCTTATTGACAGCGGTTTTTTTCTCGGCATTATTTGCCCGCCTTCACCTTCCTTGGGCGGTATCACTGATACTGGCGGGAATTATTATCGGCCCTTACAGTTTAAATATTTTTACCCCCAACGAAACCATCACCTTCTTAGGTGAAATTGGCTTAGTTTTTTTGATGTTTATGGCCGGATTGGAAATGCGTTTTGCCAGCTTCAGAAAACAAGCTTGGGATTTATCATTCCTGGCTCTTTTTAATGCCGGTATTCCTTTTGTTGTTGGAGCTTTGATTGCTCTGGCTTTTGGTTTTTCCGGAATGACCGCACTCCTTCTTGGTCTAATTTTTGTTTCTTCAGCTGTGGCGGTAGTGGTGCCAACCCTAAGTGCCAACAACTTACTCCACACCAAAATAGGCAACACCATCATCGGCTCCACTATGATTCAAGATATTGCCAGCTTGGTTTTGGTTTCAATTTTCTTTCAAGCCTCAATTCAAACTGTAAAACTGCCTCTTCCTTTATTCTATATTTTAATTTTAATTTTTCTAATTTTCCTTAGACTTGCTATTCCTAAAATAGGTAAATTGTTTACCAAAGCTGACTTTTTTCAACAAGAACTCCGTTCTGTTCTCTTGGTCTTAATTGGCACCGTAATTGTCTTTGAACTACTTGGACTTCACCCTATTATTGCCGGATTCTTTGCCGGCTTGGCCCTGTCTGACACTATTCAAAGTCGCCTCCTTAAAGAAAAAATAAGTGCTATTAGTTATGGTCTTTTTATTCCCATCTTTTTTATTGTGGTCGGCTCCCAAACCAACCTTGATATTTTTCAAGCATCGATCGGATCTTCTATTTTTCTGATTACAGCCATAGTTATCGGATCTATGACTGCCAAATTTAGCAGTGGATTTATTGCCTCAAAGATAATTGGTTTCACCAACAGAGAAAGCGCCCTAATAGGCGCTTCCAGTATCCCCCAACTCTCAATCACTTTAGCTGTTGCTTTTATCGGACTACAACTAGGTCTGGTAAATGAAGAAATAATCGCCGGACTAATTGCTTTGACTATTACCAGTACCATTATCGCTCCAACCATAATAGCGATAATAATGAAATCTTTTACTCCTCAAAAAATATCACTGACCCAAGAAAAAGTTTAATTATTTTCCCGAACGTTTACCCTTTGCATCACTACTTCTTCCAATGGTCGGTCTTGACCATCTCTCTCTACTAAAGAAATATTGTCAGCCACCTCTTGCCCGCTAATCACCCTACCAAAAATAGTGTAATCATTAGGTAAAGGATAATCCTCTACCATAATAAAAAACTGACTACCTTGAGTATTGGGGCCGGCATTAGCCATAGCTACCACTCCTTTTTGATAACCGGCTTGATAACTCTCAGTTTCGGGATTCAACTCATCAGCAAAGGTATATCCCGGACCACCCATACCGGTTCCGGTCGGATCACCCCCTTGAATCATAAACCCGGGAATCACTCGGTGGAAAATCACGCCATCATAAAAGCCCTCTTCAGCTAATTTAATAAAATTAGCTACAGTATTGGGTGCGTCCGCATCATAAGTAGTAAATTCTATAATTCCTAAATTAGTTTCAATAATGACAATATGACTCATGTTTTCATTTTGATTTATATCTCCTAATAATTCTTCTGACCTATCGCCCGTCCAAAAAAAAGACAAAGCGATCAAACCTAAAACTAAAAATAAAGCTAGATAATGATAATATTTCATAGATTAATAAATAAACTTAAATTAATAATCAACAGAAAAGCCGTTTCAACAAAAAACGACTTTTCTTCACTAAAACTTATATTTTAAAGAACTTAGCAAACTGGCCCACAATCGGCAATTCTTTCTGCTCATTCTTTATCACATTAACAATACCAACTATAGCTAAGACCAAAATACCCAAGTTAACCAAAGGAATAATTATCCCAACAAAGAAGGCAAAAAAGTACATCCAGGCCAAGAACCAAGACAAAATCCAAACGATAATCTGTAGAGACAATAGAACCAATCCTTGTCTAATATGAAAACGAACAAAGGATTCATCTTTTGCCATCATAAAGGGTATAATCACCAAAATGGATAGATAAGCCAAAACACCCATCAAAACATTATTCTCAGACTTATTTTCAGTCACTTGAGAACCCATATTCATCTGATCATTATTACCTGAGGTATTGACCATACTCTCCCCTCCCACAACGACTTCAGGATTATTATTTTCTTCTTGTTGCATAAAACTAAATCTAAACTATTAAAAAGATAAGGAGTATTCCTTGAACGAATTATACAAAACACCACCTTAAAAGACAATCTCACTTCTCTTCAAACAACTCCGGGTTTTCAGATTCAAACCTTTTGACAAAACGATGAAAAATAGGCACCTCTCCCCCTTTGAGATAAAAATAACCAGCCATTGAAGCCAGGCCCGCACCGATAGTATTTAAAATCATATCTATCATAGTATCAATTACTCCAAGTCTGGTATCAAACTCGCCATAAACAAGCTCTAAGTCTCTGGCTTTTTGCATATTCAAACCAAATATTGAGTCCATAAAAAATTCAAAAATCTCCCACAGAGCTCCCAAAGCAACTGCAAAGCAAAAAGCTAACACTGCTATCAATTTAAAATTAGCCTCCAGACGACCTGACTTATACAAAACATATAAAATAAGGAAACCGGCAAAACCCAAAGCTACCCCGGAAAAAGAATGCAAAATTGAGTCCCACCACCAAAACCTAGTGTAATACCCTTGCACCTCACCCAAAAATACTCCCGCGTAAATAAAGAGCACAATGATTACCTGTAATTCTACCGGTAAATTAATTTTATAGGTTCTCTCAAAGACTTCCGGCAAAAAAGTTAAGACAAAAACCAAAGCGCTAACGAACATTGCCATCCAGTTATCTTCATAAACAGCCAAGGCAAATCCAGCGACCAAAGTAAACCGAATAATCAGATTAAAATAGAAATAGAAACGATCACCATAATGAGCTTTATTTTCCGACATATCTCTATTAGCCTAGCAAAAATATGAAGAAATAACTACTGACAAGCACTAAGACCAGATATTATTTGATTATTGGTATTTATAGAAACCACATTTTGAGGGACACCAGAACTTAAAGCCAAAAAATTAGGCTCTCCGTTTATCCAACAAATCTTATTACCGGAAAATCTTATATTTTCATGCTGATTTGAACTCCAAGAAGCAGAAGGACAATTTGGCTGGTCAGGGGATCCACATTTTACTACATAAAAAATATTAGGTGTTCGAGATAAAGGATTAGTAGGTCTACTTACAATAACATTATCATAAAAATTAATGTTAGACACCGGACGTCTATCAAAAGTATGCTTTCCCCCAATAGAAATCATTTTATCAACATAACCCGTTTGATCATTTTTGGTAGAGAAAAAATTATCAAAAACATTTACACCCGAAGACACAGAAACAGACAATAAAGTCTCGGCATCCCAAAACTCATTTCTTTCTAACACAATATCAGATATAGACTGATCTACATGTGTTTGAGGTCCAACTAAAACCAATTGCCAATTATATCTTTGTCCATCCAGAAAAGGGCCGCCACCCGGAGGATTAATACGAGGATCAACCCAACCACGAAATATATTATCTTTTAAATAAACATTAGTAGCTGGTGTATTAAAAGTACCTGAAGCTGCACTTACTCTAAAAGCATTTCTTCCTCCCGCAGGTCTTTCAAATATATTTTTGTAAACCACCCCAATATTTACCCAAGAACCATAAACTATATGATTGCCAGAATAATCAAAATGATTGTTAACTAAAGCAAGTCTATTACTGTGAAAATAAAGTTGAGTACCTGGAGTATTTCTTACAGTGTTTCCAAAAAAGAAGAAGCCACCAACCCTACTTCCACCACCGCCACCACTCCAGTTATGATCTAAGGAGAAACCTCCACCAACAACATCAAGATTTTTAAATAATATATGATTTACACCACGACCTTCTGGATTACCAGAAGAAATCCAAACAGCAGAATTAAAGGCTATATCCCTAATAGTAAAATGAGCTAAATCGAAAGAACCACCATCTGTAGCAGCAAAAACATGACCCCCTCCTTGATTAATAATAACTGGCTTAATTCCTGAACCGTAAGATCCTACAACAATACCATGCTTATTAACACCTGAAATATTAGTTTCTCTTCTTAGACCAATAGTCTGACTGACAAAAAAATTCTGACCAGCACCCCTCTTAAACAGGATTTGATCTCCCGGTCTATACATAGTTCCAGTCCAATTATTAAGCATCGAAAAAGCTTTATCTGCTGTTCTCCATGGTTGAGCAGGTGTCCCTGGATTACTGTCATCACCATCAACCGCATCCACATAATAAATCTGACCAAATCCATCTCTACTTCTAACATTTATTTGAATAGAATCACTACTTTTTACATTACCACTCCTATCTTTAATAGTTAATGTGGCTGTATAAAGATCGGGAATTTCATAAACATGAGCTGCGTTAAAACCACTCCTCATAACAGGTGAGCCATCTCCAAAATTCCACTCAAAAACAGCATCTTTTATATCCGGAACTTCTGATTTCCACCCCTCAAAAAATACTGGTAAGGGGGCATAGTAATCAGTTAAACTAGCATCTTGATATCTACCAGCCAATCTTTGCTCTCTATAATGTGGTGATTCATTTACTTCTATCACAGCATTCCAATTACCATCATTTTCCTCCGGACCCAAAGACACCATCAAATCAACAAAAGATCCTGGTTGAACACTCTCTCCACTAGCCGGATTTTGACTAATAACATTACCAGAAGGAATATTAGGGTTGTGTGCTTCAGTGGTAGCACTTTTAACTAAACCAACTGCTTCTAAAGTTGTTTGAGCAGCACTTACTGTCATCCCCACCACATCAGGTACGGTTACTAATTCTGGTTCTGCGGGAGGGGTGAAATTTACAGTCACAGATCCCGACCCAGTTTGATAGCCTGAAGCATAACAAGAAAGAACAAAAGTGGTTGTCCGACTCAAGGTTATAGATTGACCCCCAGATGAATCTTTTAACCCAAGCCATCCAGAGTTACTTTGATCATTAATGGCAGTACATGTGCCAGGAGGATTAGAGCCCCAAGTAAGAGTTGTATTTTGACCGGTAGGCGGATTAGCAGTTAATGTAACAATTACAGGATTCTGAGTCTGACCATTATCATCTCCTCCACCGCCATTGCTTGAACCAGGACGAGTGTAGTTACCGCTTAATACATACTGCTGACAAGGATCTACTGGACCGCAAATAGTTTCATAGTCAAAACTAACCCCCGGTCTCCTAGCTGCCTCTACGTTTATGTAAGGTTTAAGAGCTTCTTCCCAATCAGATTCAGCTGGATAATAGCCATGTTCGGCATAAAATAATTCCAAAGCGTTTTTGATTTGTCTTTCTTGAGCTACGACTGAGGTTTCTATGGCTCTGTCTCTGGCTCCCTGGACAGCCACAAAAACAACTGAAGACAAAAGAGCAATTATGGAGATAACTACCAATATTTCTATTAGGGTAAAGCCTCGGTTTTTAGATAGACGACCGGAAATCATATAAATACAATAATTCATTAAATTATACAGGAAAGCAAGAAGTTTAACACCAAAATGTTATCAACATCAAAAACCCCTAAAGAGAGATTTCTGTTTTTTAGAACTTTTAAGCCGGAAAAATAAAAATGACCCGAACCATCCATGGTTCGGGTCACATAACTACACACCAACAAGAAGAGTCTGAGGCTGAGCCCTAAGGACTCGCAACTGAAGCTCAGCATCAATCCAGCCGTAGTCCCGATGACCGGCAGTGGATGCCAGACGGATAAGCTCTTCAATGCGAGCAAACAGCCGAGCCTCGGCCCCGTCACGGTGGAGATCCATAGTCAGGACAGGAATGTCCTCAAATGAATCAATCAAGTGGACCGGATTGCCGGAAGCATCAATGGCCGAACGCAAGCGGTCCATGTTCTTGTGGTCTACGCTACCATAGTAACGCTGGACATCTTCACAACGCCCCATGACCACACCGCAAGAACACTGGAAGAAGATACACAAGCCAATAGGGCGAAGTGCCGCCTGAATGGCCCCAACCGCGATCTCAGACATCCTCATGGACAAAATGCTCTCATGGAGCCACTCGACCACCTTCGTCCGATACCGAACCTTGTCAGTGCCGATGATAGACAAGGGCAGTCGGACCAAACGGTACTCGGACAACACCCCGAAATCCTCATTCCGCAGGGCCTCCACCAAAGCCACAAAGGCTGGCAGGACCGGCAAATGAGGATTGAGGCTTTCGGTCAAGGCCGAGTACAACCCCCTGGTAATGTCCTCTAACCTCGGTGCCGCTTCAACAAGAAGTGGCAAGTGACCGGGGTGTAGTCCGGCCATTTCTGGCTCCTGACATTTGTAGCACATAGCGTTCTTCTCCTCTTTGATTGAAAGACCTAAGGTGACGTCATCATCACCGCAAAAATCATTCTTATGATCTCTGCGCTAAAGACGACCAGAAACAAGAAACTCATCATTACGCTTGAACTTTTTTATTGTTCGCTCTAGACGATTGTTCTGATTAAGTTTTTTTGCAACCTCAAAAACCACTTCTAATTCGTCTAACCACTCATCCACCAAAACCGAAGGGTTACGCTTAATACCAACACTATCCATCAGAAAAGCGACTGGATTCTTTCCTAACTCCGAAACAATAAAATCCTTGTCTTCGCTAGAAATAATTTTATTAGCCACAAACATATACGGTGTTTCATAGAAATCCATTAATTCAGCAATTTGCTTAGCTGTCTTTAGACTATGAAAAGACGGCTCACATACTATTATCCCCACATCAATCCCCGTTACTATACCGGTGGTTACTCCATCAGCTCCTGCTTTTTCATCTACCACTACGGCCTCATCCTCTTTAAGTTCCAACAAAGGTAGAAGAATTTTAAGTGGGGTGGTAAGAATATGACTACAGGCTTTTCCATACAAAACTGTATCTGTTTGTGGGCCAGCCACCATAAGCTGAATCCCATCTTTGGTTACCTCAGAATAAGTTCTGATTTCTTTTGATAAGGGAGTAAGAGAAAAGCGGATATCAACATCAGAGAGAAAAGCTTTAGAGTATTTTTCCTCTGACGACAAACCAACAACCCTCGCGAGCATATCCAAACTCTGACTAAAATATTCAGCAGAAAAAGGTGTATTTCCCAAAAGATTGTATGATAAATCCATATTATGATCAGCATCAATCGCCAATATGTTCCTTACTTTTTTATTCAAGAAAAAAACCATTTGAGTTGACAGGGTTGATTTACCGCTTCCTCCTTTTCCTAAAAATCCAATTATCATAGAAAACTATCCTACTATAAATTATTAATACTTGCAACTTTATTGCTTTTATTATAATATTCCAAACATGAAGAAAATCGATCAAATATTAAAAATTCTCAAAGATAACGGGTGCAAAATAACCCCATCCAGATTAGAGATAATTTCTATTCTAACCAAGACCAGTCACCCTCTTTCTGCCGATGACATCTATGAAAAAATGAAAGATACGACAGACAGGGTTACCGTCTATCGTAATCTACATCTGTTTGAGTCTATCGGTCTTGTAACCAAAATTAGTCTAAAAAATCATCACTCCTATGAATTAACCGACAACCATGGCCATTACATAGTGTGCCAAAATTGCAATCAGACAGAGAAAATACCGGTTTGTAATATAAAACATCTGGAAGATCAAACTTTGAAATTATCTAAAAGCTTTTCTTTGATTACTGGTCATGTTTTGCAAATGTCCGGCTTTTGTAAAAAATGTAAACATTAAAAATATAATTTGTGAATATGATTAATTTATCTTTAATTATCTATAGTTTATCTGCAGCCTTTTTGATTATGCTAATGTCTCTAATCGGCATTATTTTTGTATCAAAAAAATTGGCAAACCTATTGGAAAAAAATTTACACTACTTTGTCAGTTTCTCGGCCGGAGTTTTCTTATATGTGTCTTTCCACTTAATAGAAGAAACTCTGGAGATGAGTACTACATTAACCTATGGTCTACTTTTTGTCTTAATCGGAATTGTTCTTTTCTATTTGTTAGACAAAATAATTCCCGAGTCTCACCACCACCACACTGAAGCTGATGGTCAGCATAATCACAATAGGCTGGGTGCAAAAAAAATGTTGATTGGCGATGGTATTCATAACATTGGGGATGGTTTATTGTTGGTACCGGCCTTTATAATCAGTCCTGTCATGGGCTTGATAACAGCAATTGGTATTTTAATTCATGAATTTATACAAGAAGTGGCTGAATTTTTCGTTTTGCGCCAAGCCGGTTATACAACGAAAGAAGCTCTGGTCAGAAACTTCGCCGTCTCTTCCACCATTCTCATTGGCTTACTACTAGGATGGACCCTGATTCAAATTGAAGGACTTTTGGCTCCAATTATAGGTCTGGCAGCGGGAGCATTTCTATATATAGTCTTTATAGATCTAATTCCCACCATCTTTCCTTTCTATCAAAAAAATAAAAGGGTTTTTGTCTTACTGATTGTAAGTTTATTCCTTGGCTTAGCCACCATCATGGCTATAGAGGTGGTAGCTGAATTATTGGGACTTGAGGCTCACTAATTACTTTTCCAACTCCACCAATATATGATGGGATTCCGGAATAACTTCTTTTATCCTGTCTTCTATTTTATCTATCAAATGTTCTATTTCATCAGTCACCAAACCATCTTCCAAATTAACCCCTAAATGAATTAAAACTTTGTTAAGTCCAAAAGAAGTGGCTTTCAAATAAACTATTTGATTAACCTCTTGAAACTCCTCTACCGCTCGTTTTATTTTATTTTTATCTTCCTCAGAAATAGTCTTACCTACAATAAAATCTTTAGTATTAAAAAGCAGAACCAAAGAAAAGACAGCCATAATCAATCCGATAGCCATCGCTCCTAATCCATCAAATCGAGTGTCACCGGTAAAGTAATATAAAAGAAGAACTCCTAAACCCAAAAGAGCAGACAAAATACCAATTAAATCTGAGAGAAAAGTAACTTTAGACTCCAATTTATTTGATTCGATAAAGTGCCTCCAATAACTAAATTCATCTAGACGCCCAATCATTACCCTGCGAAAACCTAAAGAAAAAGAATAACTATTACTGAAAACAGAGATAATCAAAATAATCAAGCTCAGCCAAATAAAATCTAATGGCTCCGGATTAGACAACCTCTGGTAACCAAAATAAAAAGATAATCCAGAAAGAAAAACGAACATCATAACAGAAGACATAATTGTCCAAAAATATATTTCTCGAGAAAAACCTAGAGGGTGTTTAATATTTGGAAATTTACGAGACCGGACCATTCCAACATAAATCATTGTATCTGAAACAAGATCGGCTATTCCTTGTAAAGTCTCAGCTAACATCACCACGCTACCAGTAAGAAGAGCGGCTAAACCGTTCATACCAATATCCAACAAATCAACAAAAATAGAAGTCAAAACCACTCTCTTGCCGGTAATTGTTGATTTTTTATCCATAATAATGATTATAATACAAACATTTAACAACAAAAAATTAAAAAAACTTTTTCAGCGCAATGAATAAAAATTATTGAAACATTTCTATGAAATAGCTATAATGAACCATATGAAAACTAAAGAAACAACTATCACAATTTTAATAATTATAATTCTTTTTGTTGCCTTAGCTTTGGTTTTGGGCTTAAAAATTTCTACTCCCTTTAAACCGAAAACAGAAGACCATCAAATAGTCTGTACAGCCGACGCCAGACAGTGCTCCGACGGAAGTTTTGTCGGTCGGATACCGCCTGATTGTCAATTCGCAGAATGTCCCAGACCAGACTTGTCTGCTACCGGAGAAGAACTGCTCTCTAACTCTTGGGTTTGGCGCCAAACTGATTATGGAAATGAAGAAACTATCGTACCTCCCACCGAAGATTTTGTCTTGTCTTTTGATTTGTCTGAAGGTTTGGTAATGAGTACCACCGATTGCAACAGTCTGTCCGGCTCTTTTGTAATTAATAACGAAACAATCAGCTTCAGCCCTTTTGCTTCTACCTTAATGTATTGTGAAAACTCTCTAGAAACAGAGTATCAACAAACCCTGTCCTCAGCTAGCTCATATTCAATAGAAGAAAATCGTCTAACAATCCGGACACTTGAAGATCAAACGGTTATGATTTTCGAAAAATTATAAAATGCTTTTTACAATTTTTGCCCTTTCTCCTTTTCTTTTGCTTTTTTTGTTAATGGCTGTTTTTAACAAACCGGCTTCTTTTTCTGCTTCATTAACAGCCCTTTTAACTTCGCTATTGGCTTACTACTTCTGGAAAATGCCGAGCGAATGGATAGTGGTTGCTTTCCTTAAAGGTTTGGGAGTAACAATTGAAATAATGTTGATAATTTTTGGAGCCATCTTTTTGATCAACATCCTTAAACAACTTGAAGTTTTCCAGCCAATGAAACAAATTTTTGTTTCTATCTCCCCCGACAAAAGAATTCAAGCGATCATTATTGCCTGGTTCTTTGTCGGGTTCATTGAAGGTATTGCCGGTTTTGGTACCCCTGCCCTACTGGCCATTCCAATTTTGATAGCAATTGGATTTCAACCTATCACCGCCATTGTTCTATCTTTAATTGGTGACAGTGCTGCAGTTGTTTTTGGAGCGGTTGGTCTACCAATAACAATTGGCATAGCTGAAGGTGTTGGCTTAGGAACTGAGGAAAGTCTAATACTATCAACCGGTGTCGCTCAAGGAGCCGCTTTGCTTAATTTAATTTTAAGCCCGGTTATACCTTTGATCTTAAGTATTATTGTCGCTAAAAGTCATAATCAATCATGGAAAAAAGGTTTAGAAATCTGGCCATTATCTGTTTTAGCGGGACTAGCTTTTATGATCCCATCTTTATTGTCGGTCTACCTATTAGGTCCGGAATTTCCCACTATTATTGGTTCTCTTATCGGAGGTCTCTTTTTCATTCTTCTACTTAAATATCGCCGGTTTCAACCAAAGAACATATTAGGAGACATCAATAATGAATCCAAAATTAGCGAAATTGACAATAAGATTTTCTTTAAAATTGTTTTCCCTTACACTCTCATTATTTTTCTTTTATTTATTTCCCGCCTTCCCACCCTACCACTAAACACCTGGCTCAAAAACCAAACTCTATCAACCCCAGAGCTTTTTACCACCTCAGAAAAAGTGATAATAAATTTATGGTACTCACCTGGTATC
>JBJHBV010000010.1:0-15229 GCA_050485705.1 Candidatus Vogelbacteria bacterium | reverse complement strand
GTTTAGTTTTTAGAGTGCTAAACAAGTCGTTACGGGGTCAAACCTAATCTTTCATATAGAGCTTCTCTGGTTAATGAACTATGACTTTTATAATTCTCTTGCTTAATAATAAAAACAAGATCAATCAAATGTTTTAATTCATTACTAGATAAGACACTGATTCTTTTAGATGATAGCAAATTACAAGCTTCTATCAAAACCTCTGTTTGTTTTTTCTTAAAACGTACAAAAGGTTTAAGCAAAAGAAGAATATCTTTCACTTTATTGAAGCCATTAATCCTAAGTTCGGTAATACCATCTCTTCTGTGAGATATATACCCAACTTTCAAAACATCTTTCATCCAAAACAAAGAATCTTCATGGCGGGAATCTTGATAGAAACAGATTGTTGCCATAAAACGCACTCCACGAACACTATCGCTTCGTGATTTTACTTGCAACATTAAACTTCCATCACCATCAAGAAATCCCGCTATATATGCAAGATCAGATCGACTTCCCACGGTATTATCATATCACCATCTTGGTCCTCAAGCGAATTTTATACACAAGGACCGAAGTATATAAAATTCTAAGAACAAGAATGACTTAGACTTCACCGTTATAAGCCACATTGTCATGATAAATCTCTTTATCAAGTAGCAATTACTTACTAGGAGCAAATCTTCTCAAGTATCAACGCCTGCAGCAGATAGGAGACCAACCTGTCTCACGCATCTTGTTTACTCCTGTTACCAGGAGGATCGGACTATATCTTTACCTATCATATAATGATTTAGGTAACCAACGTTTAGTCTCTACGGGGTTATGACTCTTTTCAATCTTCTTTTCGAATAATTAAGATTACGAAATTCATCAACAAGACAAAGTAATTCATTAAATTCTTTTTCTGTATTTATTTTGCGCTCCTTTAAAACCAAAATATCTTTAAGCAGTTTTATTTGTTCTTTTTTTAAAACTATATATGGCTGAATTGCTTTTATTAAGTGGATTAAATCTTGAATTCTGGAAATTCGATATTCTAGAATTCCATCACTTCTCTCGCGCATCTTACCATATGGCAATAAAGACATAATTTCTTCAAATTTAATTCTTACTTTAGCTGATTGAAAAAATACTATGGCTGGCTCAATTTGATAACCAAATCTATAAGTATTATTTCTTTTTGCTTGAACATAGACACTACCATCTCCATCCAAAAACCCAGCTAAATAAATTGCTTTATCTTTTTTTATTTTACTAGACATAACTTCCCTCGGTATTATCCTAACATATGACAGGTTGATATCATAGAGGACTCTACCGATATAGTTGGTTTGACAATTTAGTATTTCTACTAAAAGCCGCCGTGAATATGTCGTTTTACCTCGGGGTTCAAACTGTTAAAAAGCCGAATATTCAGCCTCTTAACGGTTTGAACCCAGCTCGCGTAACTTTTTAATTGGCGAACAGCCAAACCCTTGGGAGCTTCTCCACCCCCAGGATAAGTTGAGCCGACATCGAGGTGCCGAACACCGCCGTCGCTATGGACGCTTGGGCGGTACCAGCCTGTTCAATGTTTTTAATACAAACTGCCTCAATTTTCAGTTTGTTTATACATTAGACTATATCATCATCCGTCTGCCATATGGCAGGTTAGGAGTCGGCGTATTAGCTTGTGTTGCTGTCGCAAAACACAAACTCCGTGTGCAATGAGCACACAAGTCGTTACGGGGTCAAAGAGATTGTTGTTTGGTCTACCGCCTTAATTCAGGCAGTAATTTATAATTAAACTCCGGTAATATATACTCACCTAAAAGTTTATGTAATTTTTTTGTTTCCGCCACTGAAAAGAACAAGGCGAAACCTTTGTTTTTTTTATCATAGACACGACCACGCACAGAAAAGTTTTTTTGAATCGCTTCTTGTGCTATTTGTGTCTCATGTTTTGATACTGTCCCAAGATATAAATAACTATTTCTATCTTTGGCGTAATAGTATCCATCGTCCATATACCAAACCGCTAAACTAAGTGGTTCAGTGAGCAATAATTGAAGATTGTCAGGTATACGCTTATACCCCTCGGGGTAAAACACCTGACGCCAATTTCCCAAAACCGGAGACGAATTTGATTGATATCTCACATATCTATAACGTTTTTTGGTTTTAGGATGTATTCGCTCTATATAGGACGGCTTACCTTGAAACAAGCGCGGGAAAATACCCACCTTCCAAAGCAAGTAGCTTTTTTGCTTGTCGCTGTGTTCTAAGCGAAGTCGCGCATTTTTTTTACCTGTCGATTGTAAAAATGCATCGCCTAAAACTGTGCCAACCAGCACTGCTTTTTGTTGTTTTGTTAATCGCATAATTTTTAGCAATTAGACAATCTCTCGACTTCCCACGGTATTACGAAAACTCTAAACCCTTGCGGGAAGACCGGTTTTCGCTTCACCGTTATAAGCCGCTATTACCGTAGTCGGATATACCACGGCTCTGGACTATTAAAATAACACACAAAAAGTATGTATAGTTAAAGACCAGACTTTCTCTCGATTCCTCGAGAGGAGGACAACGAAATCCTTATTTCAGGATCCATCCCCAGAGTAGCTTTTATCCGTTAATCTTCGGCCGCATCTAAAGCGGGCCGTCGGTTCACTATGCTCTGCTTTCGCACCTGCTCGACATGTACGTCTTGCAGTCAAGCTCCCTTATGCCATTACACTATCGGCACGGTTTCCATTCGCGCCTAGGGAACCTTAGTAGACTCCTCCGTTACTTTTTAGGCGTATTTTGTTACCAGCTTATAATTCATATCTCTAATTTTACTCACAGTTGGCTTAATTAAACGAGTAAATTCTCTAGCAGATTCTGATAAAACATAAATTCTATAATATTTACCTTTTTGTAAATGTAATTTAGTTTTAATTCCAAATTTACTCTCTAAAACCAAGACAACTTTTTCCAAATCTTCTTTAGAAAATCCAAATGAATGAATTATATAAGTACTATGTTTTTTTGATTTAACAGATCCATCATTCATATACCAAATTGCTAAAACAATAGGATTTATTAATTTACTTATGATGGGCGGAATTCTTTTTTTCTTACCAACATAAAATTGATGATGATAAAATCTTAGATTACCCAAATAAGATGTTCTGAAACCTACGTAAATCTTATTATCTTTTGTCCTTTGATATATCTCGCCTGGAATAAAACTTGAAAGATGACCATAAAGCCAACAAACGTAATCTTTTTGATTAATTGAATGCTCTACTTTAAGTCTAAAAGTTTGACCGTTAGGACTAACCTCTAAATGTCCATCTCCAAGTAACAACCCAACGATAATTGATCTTTCAAAATCAGATATTTTTATTTTTTTCTGGTTCTGCATATTTTAAGCAGACTTTATGTCGCCATAAAGATCGGACTATATTATCTTCTGAAACAGAAGTCAGCGTATAGTCTCTGAGGGGTCATTCAATTACTGTAAACAATATAATTGAAGCGGACTTCCCTGCTGATTGTCTGCACTAACACATTTTTACCCTCTCGACAAAGGTAGTGCTAGATACTTCAGGCTTTTAACCACAGATGTCCCAGCATATAGCTAATTTTTCAATCCACCTCGCGATGGAAAGTCCCCCTAATTTTATATTTAGTAAGCGAGTCAAAACTTACTAGGGCGCCTTAAGTTAAGGATAGCGCCCCACTAAAACTACCCACCAGATACTGTCTCTGATAGTTTTTGCCTATCGGGTTAGGATATACATCGACGAAGAGTGGTATTTCACTGGCGACTCCACGCAAACCGAAATCTACGCTTCAAAGTCTCCCACCTATGCTACGCATCGAAAACATATACCCAATATCAAGCTGTAGTAAAGCTTCTGGGGTCTTTTCGTCTAGCTGCAGGTAGAGGGCATCTTCACCCCCATTGCATTTTCACCGGGCTACTCCTCGAGACAGTTCCCCAGTCGTTACGCCATTCGTGCACGTCTGAACTTCATGTTTTTCCATTATTTCTAATGGCACTGACTATACCTTCATCTGAAGATCTTTGGCAAAATTAATAATATCTTGCTTATTATATTTTCTTCTACCGCTGGAATTCATCTTGAAAGCAATATCAACTATTTTTTCTAATCCAACTAAATTTTTATGATGATTATCTTTCATCAATAAACAAATTTTTTGAAAAAGAAGAAAGTCCTTATTCTTTGATGAGATCAAAGAATATCTTTCAAAATGAGGGATAATTTTGTTTAAGAGATCATCTAATTTTCTTACTTCATATTTTAAAGTTTTATCAGACATATCTCTTCTCATAAAACCAATACCGCCAAAATAACTTTGAATCTGATAAAGCACTTCGGCTCTATCATGATTTTGACTGACAGAGAAACTAGGTTTAGTTTCCCAACCAACAATAAATCTTTGACGCTTGGTAAACGAGACAGAAAAACAACCCTCACCATCGATATAACCAGAAATATAATCAGCAATAGACCTGTTTATTAATTTCTTCTTCAGAGCCGGCGTGTTATAAGAGAGATATTTCATAATACTTAATTATATCATCTCTTATCTTAGTCCCCACTGGCCAGTAGGGACTAAAGTCGATACGGGGTCATCACTGATCAAAATCAGGAGAGGACTTCCCACGGTATCATCCTTCTTTCATAATCTTATCCTTGGTATAAGACTCCAGTTAGGACTTCACCGTTATGAGCCGGTTTTGATCTAAACATCACTGTTTAGACTGGCAAATTTCTTACCAGACAAGGAATTTCGCTACCTTAGGCATTTATGCCCCATTTGTCGCCAAATGGATTGGACTATATCATATCTACATTAAAGCAGATTCCGACGTATAGTCTCTGAGGATTCTTGAGTGTAATTACTTTTTAACGTTGAAAAAATATATTCTTTAGTATATTTTCTCCCCTTACCCTGCTGATTCATAGAATAAGCAAGGGTAACTATTTTTTTAAACCCTTCCTCTGTGAAGTGTTCTTTTTTTTCCAAAGCTAAAACTATTTCCTTGAAAATTTTATAAGTTGATTCTTTAACTATAAGCGGGTAACGATCAAAAAACGGTATTACCTTTTCAATCAAATTACGCCTAGAATCAATACTAAAATTCAATACAGGATGAATACCAGATTTACGATAAATCTTTCCTGTACCAAAAATTTCTTGAAATAATTCTAACAAATATCTATGTTTTTCATGTTGATAAACTTGGAAACAAGGATTTATCATCCAACCGATTTTTTGTGTAGGATGCCTTATAATAGATACGCTAAAACTTCCTTCACCATCTACAAAACCGGATAAATAATAATTAAGTAATTTTCTCTTGCCTTTAAATTTGGCAAGAATACCTTCATTTGTTTTGTTCATGTCAATTTTATTTGTTTGACACTCAAGTCTTTCCTGCTGATTGACTGCACACATACATTTTTACCTACTTGGTAGTATGTGATCTACATTCATTAAAGAAACAGTTGTTCCAGCATATAGTCGGATTTTACAATCGCCCCTCTCTTAAGTTTCTTTTTAGAAACCGGTAGCGAGAAAACGATTATAGTTATCGCCGACATTCACCAGGGCTTACAAAGACAGCAGACCGTCCGAAGACGGAAAACCAGCCTTGTTTAACCTTCTGGCATTGGTCAGGCGTCACCCCCTATACATCCTCTTACGAGTTCGCAGGGAGCTGTGTTTTTGATAAACAGTCGCCAGGGATACTTTAGCTGCGCCCGAACACCATTACTGATGCCCGGGAGGCCTTATTGCTAACTTACGGCCGCTTTTTTGCCGAGTTCCTTGAGGAGCACTCACCCGTTCGCCTTGGTCTTCTCGACCTGACTACCTGTGTCGGTTTACGGTACGGTTTCCTAACATTTAACCTTAGAGACTTTTCTTGGAAGCGTGCTTTGCCTGATTTCTTTGGGCGTACCCGCAGATTTTTGCTTTGCTTGGTGTTTCGCTCGAAGCGAAGACTGCCGGATTTACCTAACAATCCACCTTACAACCCAAACGCAAATCCGATAATGCGCCAGACATACTACACTCCGTCATCCCATCGAAACATTAGGAAGTCATGGAATATTAACCATGTGTCCATCGACTACGACTTTCGTCATCGCCTTAGGCCCGACTAACCCTTGGTTGATCACCATTGCCAAGGAAACCTTAGTCTTTCGGCGTCCCGGGAATCTCACCGGGATTGCGGTTACTTGTGCCAACATTCTTACTTCCCCACGCTCCACAAGACCTCACGATCCTGCTTCACAGCAGAGGGGAACACTCTCCTACCGCGTTATTTTGACGAATCAAAATAACACTCCCACCTTCGGTATCACACTTAGCCCCGAGTATTTGCGGCGCAAGGTCTCTGAATGAGTGAGCTATTACGCTTTCTTTAAAGGGTGGCTGCTTCTAAGCCAACCTCCTCATTGTCAAAGAAACCTCACCTCCTTAAGTGCACTTAGTGTGAATTTAGGGACCTTAGATTGGGATCTGGGCTGTTTCCCTTTTGACGAGTGGAGCTTAGCCCCCACCGTCTAACTGCCAAGTTTTTGACTCTTGGTATTCGGAGTTTGATTGGTTTGACGAGGTTTCCCCCTATTCAAACCATCCAGTGCTCTACCCCCAAGAGGAACACTTGACGCCAACCCTAAAGCTGTTTCGGAGAGAACCAGCTATTACCAAGTTCGATTAGCTTTTCACTTCTTACCACAGGTCATCCGATGGAATTGTACGACCAACCGGTTCGGGCCTCCCCCCACCTTTCGGTGGGACTCACCCTGCCCATGGCAAGCTCACTTGGTTTCGGGTCTTATGCATACTACTAAAACGCGCTGTTAACACTCGGTTTCCCTGTAACTCCGCCCCGGAAGGGCTTAGCTTCGCAGCATGCATAAACTCGTTGGCTCATTCTTCAATAGGCACGCCGTCACCAGACACCACCCTAAGCGCTATAATTTTAACGCTCACGGTGGTGCCCAGCTCCGACTCCTTGTAGGCATATGGTTTCAGGTTCTATTTCAACGCCCTAATCGGGCTGCTTTTCACCTTTCCCTCACGGTACTAGTTCACTATCGATCTAGAAAGATATTTAGCCTTGGCAGTTAGTTCTGCCTGCTTCCCTCAAGGTCTTCATTTCTCGAGGTACTCAAGATCAACAACAAAAGAGATGTTTTATTTTCGCTTACAGGGCTATCACCTTCTATGGCGCCTCTTCCCAGAGGCTTCAACTAACAAAACATTTTGTAACTCTTCTCTGTAAAGACGTTGTTGTCTTACAACCCCCAGCACCACTTTTGAATTCTAGATATTTCTAAAATTCAAAAGTGGTGCTGGGTTTGGGCTCCTCCCTTTTCGCTCGCCGCTACTTAGGGAATACCAAAAGTGATAGCTTGTAGCTAAGAGCCTTCAGTCAAAGACTAAAAGCTTGTAACTAAAAGCTAAACACTTTGTGTATTGGTCTCTTTTCCTTTGGGTACTGAGATGTTTCACTTCCCCAAGTTCGCCCCCGCTGTTTAAACAGTCGAGTATCAGGGCTTTACCCCTGATGGGTCTCCCCATTCGGAAACCTCCGGATCAAAGGTTGCTAGGCACCTCCCCGAAGATTATCGCAGCCAAGCCACGTCCTTCATCGCTCTTTCTAGTCAAGGCATCCACCATATGCCCTTGGATATCCTATTAGGAAATCCAAAAACCACATTTTATATTTTTTTGATGAGTACTTTACATTGTGTACTTTGCAATGTTTCTACCTTTTGTAACGCAACTTTTCTGTTGCGCTACAAGCATTGATTAAATTGTCAAAGTCCAGTGCCGAAATGAGTTATAAAAAAACGCCTATGAGGCGTGAGGATAGCACTAAAAAAGAGTCAGAGCTTCTCCTACTGCCTTGTTTTTTGTTCCTTTATAAACATATCGACAACGGCCATTATATACTAACAAAAAAAGGCGTCAAGTAATTTTGACGCCTTTTTCCTTTGATTTACAACTATTTTTTGCGAATATCCTCTCTCAAGCTCTTCAAGTAGTCACGAGCGGCATCTTGCCCTCCCAAACCAAAGGCTAGACCACCGGCAATAGCCAGCATAGCGATCAAGCCTGTGAACAAGGTTTGAGCAAAAACAGCTCCAATATTCAACTCCTGAAAAGCAGCCAAAATACCGAAAATCCAGATAGCCCACTTGGTGATTCCTCCCAATAAATCTGCATACTGAATACCGGCCGCTTTGGCTGATCCAGAGACCACCCTCTGCAAAATATCGGCCACGACAGCAGCAATAAGAAGAATTAAAGCAGCCGCGATAACTCTAGGAATATAAGCCAAAACAACAGTCGTCAAAAATTGATTGATCTGATCTAATCCCAAGACATCCAAAGCAGCTACCAAAAAGACAACGATCAAAAAGAGCTTTACCAAAGCCCCAATAAAAGCTCCGGAATCCAAACGATAACCGGCCCTATTGACCACATCTTGAACTCCCAGGCTTTGCAAGATGTTGTCCAACTTCAAAGCTCTAATAAGTTGAGATACCCAACTACCTAAAACAGCAGCCACCACCCAACCAAGAACAAAGATAATAATCGCAACGAAAATTTGTGGTAAATATTCCATAATCTGATTCCACAAATTTTGAAACGACATTACTAAAACATCACTCCAATCTGTTAACATATTTTTTTTAAAAAAATTACTTTTTATTCGACCCTCGTTGCTTAGCAACGAAATTAATACTAAAGCTTACTAATACCACTTATGACCTTATTTCAAGCCATAAATATTAACTTAATTATAACATCTACTCCCTAAAAAGGCTCAAAAAAGGCCTTTTTTGTGGATAACCGGTGTAAAACCGGTGTAAAAACCCAGTTTTATAGACTTATTTTGTCCAAAAGCCTCTCATGAGGATAGTCAAAGACATCTCTGATAAATTTATCACTGGAATTGAGTCTATAGGTAAAATCATCAGTTTCTAAGGCGGCATAAGTCATCTCCCTCCCGATATCAGCTTCAATAGTTTTAACAATATTATCTATCACCCTCTTCTTTAACTTGTCCCCCACCACGAACAAATCAATTCTTGAATCTTCATCGTCCAAAAAAATACCGGAAACCACGATTAGTTTTAAGCGACCACAATTTTTAAATCTTTTGGTAATATCTGCTCGACGACGCAAAAAATCCTGATTGAGTAAATTACGTAAACTATGAGTCAGTGGAAATCTGGCATCCAACTCAAAACCAATCACTCCGGGCTTACCAAAATCACCCTTAGCCTTAACTTTTCTTTGCTTCACCAAGCCAACTTTTTTTAATAAATTCAGCTCTGTTGCCAATTTCTGACGTGAAACTTTGCTTTTAGTTAAGATATCATTACGCCCAAAAGCCACTCCGGGGTTAAACAAAAACAGCCTTAATAATTTAACCCTAGCAGAGTTATCAAAAAGTTTTTCTAAAATATCCATTGATTATTACAGTAACCTTAAATATAGCCAGTATTCTACCATTTTTAATCCAAACAAAAAACCCTTACTGGATAAGTAAGGGTTTTTGCAAGCATAAATCTAATTATTTTAGATTTACTTTTCCTCCGGCATCTTCTATCAATTTCTTCATTGCTTCAGCATCTTCTTTCTTCACCTCTTCTTTCAAAACAGCAGGGGCTCCATCCACCAAATCCTTAGCTTCTTTCAAACCAAGTCCCAAAGCTTCTTTTACCGCCTTGATAACCTGGATTTTCTGATCACCGGCACTGGCAAGCTCTACAGTAAATTCATCTTTTTCTTCAGCTGCTGCCGCTGGGCCAGCCGCTACCGCTACCGCCTGAGCAGAAACACCAAATTTCTTCTCAAAAACTTTTACCAACTGATGTAATTCAAGAACACTCATTTTTTCAATCTTTTCAATTATATCCTTGAATTCCTTAGGAACTTCTACCTCTTCTTCAGTTGAAGTCTCTTCAGCTTGTGCAGGAGAAGCTTCTTCTTTCTTTTCCACAGCTTCTTCTGTCACCTCTTCGGTTTTCTTTGTTTCTTCTGACATATTTTTTAAATTAGATTAATAATTAAGCTTTCTTCTCGGCTAACTGATCCAAAGCTATCACCAAACCTTGAATTGGAGAATTGATAACATTGGCCAATTTGCCATACAAAATCTCTCTTGGAGGAATTTCCGCAATCTCCATCATAGATGCTTTATCCATAAATGAACCTTCAAAAATTCCACCCAAAATATCAAGCTTTTTGCTCTTTTGACCGAAATCATAGACTCCCTTAGCAGGAGCGACTAAGTCCACACCAAAAGCAACAGCTACCTCTCCGGGCAGTTCCGGCATCTCTCCACTGGCTCCGGTTTCATTCAAGGCTCTCTTGATTAGAGTTTTTTTGGCCACCATATAGCCAACCTCCATATTGCGTAATTCTCGCCTTAATTCTGTCGCCTCATTGACCGACAAACCGGCAAAGTTAACAAAAACCGCCGTTTTGGAATCAGCCAATGACTGCTTCAATTTTTTTAATATTTCCGCTTTTTTTTCTTTGGTAATTGCCATAAAAAATAAGGGCTTATTCGCCGCCCTTTTTGACCCAATCGACCTCATAACAAATGCTCTTAAAGAGCAAGAGGGGCCTCGATAGGACTTATTGATCGCCTATTGTCTGCGGCTAATGTCCTCTACTGTACAGTAATAAAAATAAAAATCAAGAGGAAAAAATACTATCAACTAAGCAAGCTCTTCCACAATTTCCTCCTCCAATTCTCTATCTAAATCATAGACAAAACCAAGACCAATCAAAAAAGCCAGTCCGATAAAAATTATCAAGCCAAAACCGGCAACCATTTTCAAAAAAGATTTATTAATCATATCTTATTCTACCTACCTATAGACCCTCTAAGCAAGCTTAATCCTCTACTTGGTATCTTACCGAGACGAGATATCCAAGGATCTTCTTTGTTCAAAACCAAGATAGTCTCAGCCATATTGCTATTGGAAATAATCTCATCTTCCAATTCATTATCTACTTCTGAAACGGTAACCACTTGAGTATTTACTCTCGGTGGAGACTGAGGTGTGGTCATACTAAACAAAAGGGATTGTAATCTGGCCAACTCCTCCTGAGCTTTGCTTAATTCTTCCAAGGTTAGATTTTGACTCTCCGCAACACCTGCCTCAAAGACCGTATCACCTCCAGGAGATAAAAGACTAACCCCTGAGCCAACCGTAAAGCCTAAAATTTTTGGCGATAAAAACAGACCACTACCAGACAAGATAATAGTATCCCGGGGTAAAACATATTTGGTGTTTTCAGAAACAACAGAAAAACCGCCTACATTAATCTCATATCTACTTTCATTTACCAAACGAACTCCATCAGACTCTAACTTCAAAGAGATTTCAGCTGGCACCACTGTAACTTTGGTGCGAGCAATGGCTTTAATTTTGTCATTTTCCGCATTCAAAACCACGACATATTCACCGGGATAGTCATAACTTTTTGACACAGTAGAACCTCTATCGGCAGTACCATCACCAAAAGACCATTCAAAATCTCCCCTATTTTGAAGCTCTCCTTTTGTTATTTCAGCTTCAAAGTCAACCGGTACTCCAACCAACACCAAACGATTACGCCCGGCAGACACCTCTAATTCTGGAACCTTTACAGACTGACTCAATGGAACCTGGCTACTATGAGTAGAAATGACATCAGTCTTTTCCTGCGGGCTGTCTTTTTCCTTTATTTCTTGTGTCTGCTCTTTTATGTTTTTTATTTCTACAACCACCTCCCACAAGGGTAAAAAGGTAACAGGGTCGCCATAACCAGCAGAAACGATTATTACATCTTCCATCAAAGTATCACTCTTGTAGTAAAAATGATGATTAGAGTTTCCTCTGTTTATTCTCTTTATAGGATCTTCTCCCCCCTGATTAGTAAAAACCCCACCAGACCCACTAAAAAAAGAAATTCTAAGGGGTGTATCGGCATCAGCCGGAACTGAACATTCTTTCCCTGAATCATCTTGAGTTTGAACTTTTAGAGAAATTCTACTATCATCACTAGTCCAACTCCCGGGAATAATCGCAATTTGAGATACCTCACAAGCCCAAACAGACAACGGCAAGAAAAATAAAACTAAGATAGAAAATAAAATAGTTTTTTTCATAAGCCTGAATTAAAAAAAAATTATTTCATCGGATAAATAGTAGGAGTTTTGATAGCAATTTTAAAAATATTCTCAAGCAGGTCCCCTCCGGCATAACCAATAACAATAGCGATAGAAGGTGAAATCGTTTCCAAGCCTAAAAAAGTAATTCCTAAATCAACCGTCACATAAGCGGCCAAAAGACCGATCAAACCGGAAACGGCCATCATACCGCTAAAATACAAAGGCCTAAAAGGAACATCTTTGTACGACTGTTGATGCTTAATAAACCCCACCAAACCTCGGACAATTCCTCCGAGAAAACCAGCCCCTAAAATAATTAACTCTGGCATATTAATATTTTAATTGATCTACTAAACGACCATAATTATCATATAAAGTGATAACTTCCCTGGATTCACCCCACATCTCAAAAGGACGATTCAAATATATTCTCCATTCATTCTGGAAAAAGTCTTCATCATTGAAATATTGCCTGACACAACCATTGTAATTCAAATAATTTTCAACATAAGCAAAACATTGATTAGAAAATCCGGTTTGACGATCTAGATGTCTTGATACCACATAGTTACCATCGCGGGGGTCTCGTACGACATATGGCTCGGTCTCAGGAATATGACAACGTGACAGTCTAGACAAATAATCAAAGCAAGCATCTTCCAGTCTGGAAGCTCCCGGACCACTATCCGCCCTGGGACAGTCTCTAGACAAGCGAGGCTCAAAACCAAACCCGGACATATTTTCCATATAGCCACTACATTTATTTACCCGAAAACCGGTATTAGTAAAACCAGAGACAGACAAGGACCCGGTAGTGATAATGGCCCGACCCCCAGGCTGAAGCACCACCGGCCCAAGAATTGGTGCTTGACCTTCAACCAACAAACTAGTGGCTTGAGGTATAGCCACTCGCACAGCTCTACCTTCCACAAAGGTACCGGAGCCAATTCTTTGCAACTTATTACCATCCCCATTTTCCAATAGCCAACCGGTAATATCTATTGGTTCTCTATTGCGCCAACTGGTAGAAAGAGTGATATATTCTTCTCGGGGTTGATAGGTAGAACGAGCGTTACCCCGACCAATAGATATTTGACCATAATAGGGTGAGCGAATATAGTTTTGTCCATCAATAGTAATGATCTGTCCAGATTGAGCTGGATCATATTCATCAATTGCCACATCACCGGAAACACCAAAAACAAAAGAGCTTTCTGAAGCCCCAGGCATTGGAGGTACCAAATAGTCAGACCGAAAGGTACCCACAAAAGCCCCGGAGTCACGACTGGCCACAGAGATGATAAACCACAAAAGAAGTAATCCAAAAAGCAAACCTAAAATAAGCAGAGCATCTCTTCCTGCACTTCCCTTATTATTCATTAATTAATATTGTAGCCCAAAAACAATAAAGTGACTATATTTTAAAGTCCCCTTTTACCACGCCAAAGATCTTCAGAAATTCCTGATTGTTTTATAATACTCTTCATAACTCTAATAGATATGCTTTTTTGACCGTGAAAAGGGACACAAACCAAAAAATTCTTATTTTTAGGTTTTGTATAATAAAAATGACTCCCTCTAGTGTGAATATGACTAAATCCGTGAATTTTTAAAAACTTAACTATCTGAGTAAAAGTCCAATTATTTAAACCTTTAGGCGTATTTCAAAGCCGATAATTCCAGCGAACCAGCACTATATATACTATATGGTGATTTTGTTACTTTATCACCAGTGGCCATACGCCACATTTTTTCATATTCTTCACTAGCAGACTGATTTAAAACTGAAGTATTTTTTATTTTTATTGCTGATTCTACATACCCCTTAATAGCATCATCAAGCAAAATAGAAACTTCTCTGGGATTATCCCCAGATTCAACAATATTAAATTCTAAAGCAACACCGTACCAAACCCCCTTGTCTTTAAAAACAATAGTTCGCACTCTTCCTTTAGATAGAGAATTTTTCATAAATATATGTTATCACATAAAATATTAAAATAAAAAGAGCCCGTCTACACAAAGTGGCAGACGGGCTGTGACCCCTGTCGGGGGGGTCTATGGATATCGCCCAATATAGAGCGAGGATGACCTCTGGCCCGACCTGTGCTTAGGGTCACAGGCCGGGCCGCGAAAGGAGAAGCGCCATGAAGCAGGCGTACAGAGATAATAACATATAAATAAAAAAATGCAATAGAAAAACCGCCTTGTCTATCTCTCGACAGTCAAGACGGTCCGAAAGGATGGTGACCGGAAATGGACCGATCAAACAGATAATATCATAAAAAATGAAATAATAAAGCCCGATCTCACGCAAGACATAGAGATCGGGCCCGCTCCTTTTCTCCCCAGCAAAAAAGGAACTACCGCCATCGGTTTATTCATATTAACATAAAAATAGATTAACAGAGGCTAAGCCTCTGATTTATTCCAAAAGATATGGTTCTAAGAAATAATTTTCTATATTTTCTTGTTTTCTCTTGTTTTTTATATCAATCAAAGAATCTTTAGCAAAAATTTTATATTCTTCCAGATCAGAAAATTGTTCTAAAATAATATCTTTCTGGCAAAATGTATCTCTATTCTCTCCCAAATATTCATTCCAACTGGAATAAGTCATCGGATTTTCCACCCCTCGCCATTTACCATGAACTTCAAAATTAAGATTGATGTAAGCACTAAGGTGAAGTAAATACTCATTACTATCAATATAGACCGCTTTAAAACTACCCTGAAATAAAGCACCTGATCGTTTATATTTCTCATTAAAATAATTTACATAACCCGTACCCAGACGATGCATAAACTTAGAAACACCTTTGTCACTCGCCTGTTTTAATAAAAAATGATAGTGATTGGGGTTCAAACAAAAACACACTATCTCTACTAACTTGGGAGTCGAACTCCCAAGTTGATGGTCTTCTTTCTTTTTTACAAAAGAATATTCATGCAAACTACCAATTGGTTCATTTTTATTTAAAATATCCAAATATCCTAAAAAACGATAAAGATCGTCTTTGTCTAAAAAAATCTGTCGTTTTTCTACCCCGCGGT
>JBJHBV010000009.1:0-15788 GCA_050485705.1 Candidatus Vogelbacteria bacterium | reverse complement strand
CAAACGTCCTCATCATTCACTTGGTCTAATTTCACCTTTGCAGTATATTATATCTAAATTACCAGAGTCAGAGTCTCATATGTGGTGGACGAGTACATAATTTTGACTGGTTGTTGTCTTTCGGTTATAATTCCAAGACATTATTTAATTTATCTGTTTACTTATATGGAAACAACGGCCCAATATTTAAGTCAAGAGAAGTTTAAAGAGTTAGAAGAGGAGCTTAATAATCTAAAGACCGTTGAGAGAAAAAACATTGCCAAACATCTTGATTATGCCAAGTCTTTGGGTGATCTATCAGAAAACGCTGAATATCATGAAGCCAGAGATAAACAAGCTGACATTGAAGATCGTATCAAACAAATAGAAATGATTTTGAAAAATGCCGTCATTGTTTCCAAAACTAAAAGTAGCAAGGTGGGGGTTGGTTCAACTGTGGTGATTAAAAAAGTTGGTGGAACGGAAACTACCTATGAAATCGTCGGTTCAGAAGAAGCTGATATGATTGCTGGTAAAATATCACATCAATCTCCTTTGGGTTCGGCTTTAATGGGACATGATAAGGGTGATAAGGTGGAAGTTGATACTCCGAAAGGTCCCGTTACCTATGACATAATAAGCGTTAACTAATTTCAATGGCCTCATTAAGAGAAATCAGAGAAGAAAGACTAAAGAAATTAGCTATCTTAAGAGAAGCCGGTGTTGATCCTTATCCTGTCGTTAGCAAAAGAGGTAAAACTTGTCTTGAGGTTTCTGGTGGCTTTACTAAATTAAAAACTGCCGGCAAAAAAGTGGCCGTTGTTGGAAGGATTAAAGCTAAGAGAGGACAGGGGGGAATGGTTTTTGTTGATATTTATGATGGTACCGGTTCTTTACAGTTGGTTTTCAAAAAAGATGAATTGGGTGATAGTTTGCAATTATTTAATCAAACATCTGATTTAGGTGATTTTATTGAAGTAACCGGTGTCCCATTTTTAACTAAAAGAAAAGAAAAAAGTTTACTGATAAAAAGTTGGACCATGCTTTCCAAAAGCTTGCGTCCTTTGCCGGATAGTTGGTCTGGCTTTAAGGATACTGAAGAGCGCTTTCGTAGGCGCTATTTAGATAGTTTAATGTCTAACCAGGTCAAAGAGAGGTTTGTTTTGCGTTCTGACCTCATAACTCAACTACGCACCTTTTTAAACAAAGAAGGTTTTTTAGAAGTGGAGACACCGATGTTACAACCAATACCGGGAGGAGCAACTGCCAAACCATTTGTTACTCATCATAATGCTTTAGATATTGATTTATACTTAAGAGTTTCTCCTGAATTATATTTGAAACAAATGTTGGTGGGGGGGTTTGAAAAAGTTTACGAGATTTCCAGAAATTTTCGTAATGAAGGTATAGATCAAACTCACAATCCTGAGTTTACTATGTTGGAATTCTACGAGAGTTTTAGTGATGCCGGTAAGCAAAGAAAATTTGTTGAAAAACTGATCAAGGCTGTGGTTAAGAAAACTACCGGACAAAGCAAGATTAGTTTTGATGGTCAGACAATTGATTTTTCTACCCCGTTCAAGACTATGACCTATTTTGAACTTCTAAAAAGGTACGCCCTGATTCAGTCACCGGCTGAGATCAGTAAGTCCGATTTAATCTTAAAAGCGAGACAACTTGGGGTAGAGATCAGTAAGAGTGATAACAAAGAGAAGATTTTGGATAACATTTACAAAAAGATGTGTCGACCTAAACTGATTCAACCGACTTTTATTATTGATTATCCAAAAGATTATTTACCTTTAGCTAAAAAACTACCGACAGATGAGACCTTAGTTGACGCTTTCCAATTAGTAGTGGGGGGAGTGGAACTGGTCAAAGCTTTTTCTGAGCTAAACGACCCCATTGATCAAAGAGAGAGATTTACTAGTCAAGAAAAAATGAAAGCAGCTGGAGATGACGAAGCTCAAGTTAAAGATGAAGCTTTTTTGGAGGCTTTAGAGTATGGTATGCCTCCAGCCGGTGGAGTAGGTATTGGAATTGATCGTTTGGCTATGTTGCTGACTGATACCACTAATATTCGGGAAGTAATTTTCTTTCCGACCATGAGACCGAAAAAGTAACTTAGGAGTCCGACTCCCAAGTAAAAAAACCCTTAAAATTCAATCTTTAAGGGTTTTTTTTGATGCTTTTGTGGATAACAGTGTTGTTGGGTGGGTAATAGTGGAATATAATATCAATGTGGTGGGAAATTGTGGGTAATTCCATCGCCCTTCAAACCATGCTTATAGGCGAATTCCGACATACTATTGATGCGAAAAAAAGGGTGGCTTTGCCGGCCAAATTTCGCAAAGAGATAGGTAAAAAGGTGGTTATTACTCACGGTTTGGATAACTGCCTGTTTATCTACCCACTCAAGGGGTGGCAAGAAGTATCGGAAAAGCTGGCCTCCTTGCCAATTGGCCAGGCCGATACACGCGGTTTTAATCGCTTTATGCTTGCCGGAGCCGTTGAAACGGATGTGGATTCTATGGGTCGAATCCTCATTCCGGATTTTCTTAAGGAGTTTGCCAGCTTAAAAACCAAAGTGGTTGTAGCGGGCATTCATAATCGCCTAGAGATCTGGGACGAAAAACGCTGGAGAGACTATACCGCCAAGATAGAGAAGCAGGCCGATATCTTGGCGGAGAAGCTGGGCGAAGTGGGAATGATTTAATATGACCCATCGGAGTGTTCTTTTACAAGAAGTTTTGCAATATACAGCCCCGCAAACAGGGGAGGTAGTCATTGATGGTACGGTTGGTTTTGCCGGTCATAGTTTGGCCCTGTGCCAAGAAATAGGTGAGACTGGTTTACTGATCGGTATTGATCAAGATAACTATGCTCTGTCAGAAAGCGAAAAAGCCTTACGGGCTTGTCCGGCAAAAGTGCAGTTGATCAAAGGTAATTTCAGAAAAATAGCCGACATCGTATCGGAGAAGGGTTTAGAACAGGCTGATATTATTCTTTTGGATCTGGGTATGAGTTCTTTTCAGATTGATAGTTCGCAAAGAGGTTTTTCTTTTTTAAGAAATGAACCCCTCCTTATGACTATGGACTCATCGGCTGACTTTACAGCTTCAGATATTATTAACACTTGGGCGGAAGAAGAGATAGCCAATGTCATTTTTGCTTACGGTCAAGAGCATTTTGCCAAAAGAATTGCCAAAAATATTGTTCTAGCTCGTAATAGTGAGCCGATTACTACAACCGGACAATTGGTAGATATTATTGAAAAGTCAGTTCCTGTTTGGTATCGACACAAGAAAACTCACCCCGCGACTAAAACTTTTCAGGCTTTACGTATTGCAGTTAACGATGAATTGTTGGTTTTGGAAGAAGGTCTAGCTGGTGCTTGGCAAGTACTTAAAACCGGTGGTCGTCTGGCCGTTATTACTTTCCACAGTTTAGAGGCCAAAATAGTCAAAGATTTTTTTAATAAACAAAAAAAGGCCCAAGTTGGAGAAATTATAACCAAAAGTGCCGTTAAGCCTACCAGAGAAGAAATTAAGCAAAACCCCAGAGCCCGAAGTGCTCAACTGAGAGTAATTAAAAAAATATGACAACTCAAGCTTTAAAATTAAATAATTGGGAACAAAAGCTGACCATCTTGCTTGGTGTGTTTTTGGTGGTTTTGTGTTTTTTGTATATTTATTTTGTAAACAGCACTATTTTGCAGATCTCTCTGCGTAATCACAATCAAGAAGAAGCCTTTGCTGTTCAAACTGAGATAACCAATTTAGTATCCGAGTATATGGCTTTAGTGAGACAAATAGATATGAGCTACGCTGAATCTTTGGGCTTTATTGACGCTAGTAATTTGGTCAGTTTTATTGAAAGAGATACTGCCGGTTTGACTCTGACCTTGGGTATCAATGAACTATAATCCGGAACTTCGTTTACGCTTTTTATCGGTGGTCATTATTCTTGTCGCACTTGTTTTCTTGTCTAAACTTTTCTTCTTGCAAGTGGTTCGCGGGCAAGAATACAGCTTGTTGGCAGATAGGCAATACATAAATTCTACTGATTACTTTTTTGATCGTGGTGATATTTTCTTTACCGGTAAAGATGGACAGCTTATACCGGCAGCCACCTTGAAACAAGAATTTATGATCACTATTGACCCGCGACTCATCAATAATCCTGAAGCAGTCTATGATGAACTTTCTAAAGTAGTGGAAATTGAAAGAGAAGATTTCATTAAGCGAGCGAGTCAAAAAGATCGTGTCTATGACTTGGTGGCCAGCAACTTGACTATGGCTGAAGCGGATAAGGTTAGAGCTCTGAACCTAAGAGGAATATTCTTAGCCAGGAACAAGTCTAGATTCTATCCGGCAGACAATACCGCCTCTCATGTTTTGGGCTATATGGCCTATCGTGATGACGAATATGCCGGTCGTTATGGTCTGGAGAAAAAGTATAATGATATCTTGGTGCATAATCCCACAGGATCTTTTGCTAGTTTCTTTGCGGAGCTTTTCTTGGGTCTTGGTAAAAATGTTATCAATCAAGATGGCTCCTATGGTGACATTGTTTTGACTATTGAGCCTGTAGTTCAGCAAAAAGTAGAAAGTGAGCTGGAAAGCTTAATTGAAAAATATGACGCTGAGGCGGGGGGAGTAGTGGTAATGGATCCTCAGACCGGAGCTATTATTTCTATGGCTTCTTGGCCTAATTTTAATCCTAATGGGGGAGTGACAGATATTGCTCTCTTGCCAAACCCGATAGTGGAAAATGTCTATGAAATGGGTTCAGTGGTAAAAGCTTTAACTATTGCTGCCGGTATAGATGCCGGAAAGATTACTCCAAATTCCACTTACTATGACCCGGGGTTCATTACCCTAAACTCTAGAGTTATTTCCAATCATGATGGCAAGGGCCGAGGAACAGTGACCATGCAAGAAGTGCTTAATCAATCTTTAAACACCGGAGTCTCTCATATTGTCAGTCAAATGGGAAAAGATTCTTTCCGACAATATTTTTTCAACTTTGGTTTAGGTGAGTCTACTGGTATTGATTTGCCGGATGAAGCTCGAGGTTTGATTAGAAATTTGAATAGTAATAGAGATGTAGAGTATGCCACAGCTTCTTTTGGGCAAGGTATTGCTGTTACTCCCATAGAAATAACCAGAGCTTTCGCCGCTTTGGCTAACGGTGGCAATATTGTCCGACCTCATGTGGTTAGAGAAATAGATTACAAAGACGGTACCAGAGTTAAAACCAAACCTCAAATTCTAAGACAAGTCATCAGTCGTCAAACCTCAGAAACTATTACCAATATGTTGGTCAATACAGTGGATGAGGCTTTGGTGGGCGGTAGATATAGTATGCCCAGATATAGTATTGCCGCCAAAACCGGTACCGCCCAAATGCCTGACCGCTCTGGTCGCTATTCGGAAGATAGATTCCTACACTCTTTCTTTGGCTATTATCCCGCCTATGAACCTCGCTTTGTAACCTTTGTCTACATAGTTAATCCAAAAGGGGTGCGCTTTGCTTCTGAGACCATCACCCCCACCTTTATGGATATTGCCAAATTTCTGTTAAACTATTACGAGGTTCCACCAGATAGATAAAAGATTCGGAACCCCTTTCTATGATTAAATCTTTAGGTAAAAAATTGGTAATCGGTGTTTTAGAGTGGGAGGCCAAAATGGTCTTACGTAAGTATAAACCCAAGATTGTTGCTGTAACCGGTAATGTGGGTAAAACCTCAGTGAAAGAGGCTATCTATACTGTCCTAAAAAGCAAATACAAAGTTCGTCGCAGTGAAAAAAGCTATAATAGTGAGTTTGGTGTCCCTCTAACTATTATTAATCGTGCTAGTGCTTGGGATAGTCCTTGGGGTTGGTTGCTGAATTTGTGGGAGGGCTTGGCTTTGATCATTTTTCCAAACAACTATCCGGACTGGTTAGTCTTGGAGGTGGGAGCTGATCGACCGGGAGATATTTCCAAAACAGCAAACTGGCTCTCGCCGGATATTGCCATTATCACCCGATTGCCGGATGTGCCTGTTCATATTGAGTTTTTCCTAACAGTAGAAGATGTTTGGAAAGAGAAAATGTCTTTAGCTAAATCCGTTCGTGATACAGGTTTGGTTATCATAAACGGTGATGATGAACGCATTGCCGGACTCAAGAATGAAGTAAAAGCTCCCATTGTCACCTATGGGCTAGAGGCCGAAACAGAGATAAGAGCTTCAGCGGTAGAGATACTCTATGATGATAAAGAGACATTAGCTGGCGTCGGCTACACTATTACCTATGAAAGTAAAACCTATGAAGCAAAAATAAAAGGAGCTCTGGGTCGCCATCATGTTTACACTACCCTGGCTGCCTTTGCGGTTGGAGTCAAAGAGGGTATTAAACCGGAACAAGCTATTGAGGCTTTAGCCGGCTACACTACTCCTCCGGGAAGGATGAGAATTATTGAAGGTCTTAAAGGTTCCACTATCATTGATGACTCCTACAATGCCTCACCAGCCGCCATGGAAGCCGGATTAGAAACTGTCGGCCAAATAGACAACACTAAAAGAAAAATTGCTGTTTTGGGTGATATGTTAGAACTTGGAGAATACACCATGGATGCTCATAAGGGTATTGGTAGATTTTTAAAAGACAAGATAGATAAACTCATTTTAATCGGCTTACGATCTAAATTCATTGCCGAGGGTGCAATAGAAGCTGGTTTCAATCCGGAAAATATTAAACACTTCAATGATTCCCGTGAAGCCGGTCTCTATCTTCAAAACGAAATTCAATACTCGGACCTTATTTATATTAAAGGATCACAATTGGTCCGTCTGGAAAAAACGGTAGAGGAAATAATGTTGTCTCCACAAGAAAAAGAAAAGCTTCTCTGTCGCCAAGACAAAGAGTGGCAGAATAGGTAGGTTGGTTAATAGTTAGAAATTATTAGTTAATAGTGGAAGGTGAAAAAAAAGATAAAGCCGAAGTCCTGACGGACTTCGGCTTTTGATTGGGGGGAATATGAATCAGGATGTGATGGATGCCTCGGGCAGGACACGCCCAACGAACCAATCGTTGTGGGTCAGGGCGTGAAGGATCTCATTGCTCGCTTGATCCAGGAACTTGTGGATCGGCAGATAGTCTTTCGCTTTTCCACCAAAGATCTGGGCGCTCTCTTCTGCGTGTTGTTCAGGTGTCTTCATAGCCTCCTCCTCATTGGTTAGTGATGGTTGCTTCGGCCCACAAAGAGGCCGATAATACACAAAAGGATAATGGTCAGGACGAGAGAGATAATCTGCCCTCTCATTCCAAAGGCTTCACCGCCCACAACGAACGGCTCGCCAAACCAACTGGCGAAATGCATCACGAATTAGCATAATTTTCTATTTTGTCATCAAGGAAAAAGAGTTGTTTTTGCCTCCTTTTTTGGCTATACTCGTGATTAGTTATTTAGTGGCTATTTAACTATTAACTAATTACTAATAACTAAAAACACGGCCCTATCGTCTAACGGCTAGGACGCCACCCTCTCACGGTGGAAATCGGAGTTCGATTCTCCGTAGGGTCACAAATTTCCAAAAAAGAGTGAAGACTCTTTTTTCGTTTGAAATCTGTAGATTCTACGGGAATTGAAAGATGGAGCCGGTATACAAGACGAGTGAAAAGTACATGAAATGCTTCATGTGTGGGCAAATTGAAACCTCTAGTTTTGTGATAATATTTTCTATATTTCAGAAATAGTTTCTATTTCAATTGTTCCAACTGTATCGTATTTGTTGCCGTCAGGACCGAATATTTCTTCAAGGATTAAAACTCCTGTGACTTCAACTGTTATTTCCGGTGATACAAGGCTAAAATTTTCATCATGGTCTGAGAGGTACTTTAAGCCATAATAAACACCCTCATTGTTTTTTAAGCCTAAGGCGCACTCCATAGTCTGGGGACCGGTGCCTAACTTAGGAATACAGGTAATAATTCCACTTTCTGTTATTGGACCTTCAGAAATTTGAACTGGATCCGATGGGGTATCTAATGGTTCTTTTTTAGAAAACGCTATATATACACCAACAATTATGATGACTATGACAATAAGGCTGATAAATAATTTGTTTTTCATATACTCTCTATTATAACGCACTTCACAATATATTTGTATATTGTGATAATATTTGAATATATGATAAAAATTGCCCAAGGGGTAGCTCATAAAATTCCAAAAGATATGAAAGAAGTAATTTTGTCTTCGGAGAAATTAGGTGAGATTTGGAATGGTTTAACACCGCTGGCTCGCAATGAATGGATTTGTTGGGTGATGTCGGTAAAGAAACCAGAGACAAGAATAAAGCATTTAAAGAGGATGGAAGAAGATTTAAGAAAAGGTAAGAGACGACCGTGTTGCTGGGGTGGATGTCCCCACAGATCATAAAAGTTTTAGATATTTTATTAAATTAATTTAAAAAATATATGCAAAAAATAATTCCTTTTATTTGGTTTGAAGATCAAGCGAAAGAAGTGGCAAGTTGGTATATCTCAATTTTCCCTAATTCGCATATTATTAGCGAAACGGTATTACCAGGGACACCAAGCGGTGACGCCTATTTTGTTACTCTGTCTTTAAATGGTACAGAATTTCAATTATCAAGTACCGGTCCCTTGTTTGACCGTAATCCTTCTTTTTCATATATGGTTGCCTGTCAGACAGTAGAAGAGGTGGAGAAGATATGGAATGAGTTGTCGGCCGGAGCTACTGTTATGATGCCTTTAGAGAAATATCCTTTTAGTGAAAAATATGGCTGGTTGAAAGATAAGTATGGAGTTTCATGGCAAGTGATGCACGATGGTGGAATGGAGGTGCAAAGAATCACTCCTTGCTTGATGTTTGTAGGAGATGTTTATGGTAGGGCAGAAGAGGCAATGAATTTATATTGTTCAGTTTTTAATGGTAAGGTTTTGCCCGGGCATATTTCAAGATATACCGCCGATCAAGCACCTGATATAGAGGGAAAAATAAATTATGCTCGGTTTGAAATGTATGGGCAGGAATTTGTCATTATGGAAAGTGCTTTGGAACATGATTTTAAGTTTAATGAGATGCAGTCTTTGGTAGTCCGGTCTGAAAATCAGGCAGAAATGGATAAGGTTTGGGACGCACTTTCTTATCACAAGGAGGCGGAACAATGTGGCTGGTTGAAAGATAAGTATGGAGTTTCGTGGCAAATGGTTACTTATCGCATGGAAGAGATGATGACTACTGGCACCAAAGAACAATTGCAACGAGTGGTGCAAGCTTTCTTGCCAATGAAGAGATTAAATATAGCAGAAATAGAAAAAGCTTTTGATGGGGAGTAGAATAAAACAAACCCCCGCTTGAACAGCGGGGGTTTAGACCTTGAGGTCTAGGTGGCGGCCGATGTGCTGGCCGTCTGGTGGTTCAGGGGCCGGGACTTGGCGGAGCTCTTGTCTTTTGATTTCCTTGGTTTTGGCCGGATCAGATCGGCGTGGTGGGGGAATCATCGCTGCTTGAGCAGTAGCGATGACTCCTTGTTGGCGTTCGGTGGGTAGGATTTTCATTTAGCTACCCTCCTTTCTGCTGTGACTATAGAATAAAAAAAGAGATTAGGTAAGGAAGAAGAACTAAAGAATAATTTAAGTTATAATAGAAAGGTAATTAAAATTAAAATAAGTTTTATGATTAATTTAGAAAATTCTTTAGTTAGTCCTTTTGTTAGAAATCAGGCTATGGTAATGCTGGCCTTTGATCATCGGGGGAGTTTTAAAAAAATGATGGAAGCTCAAGAGGGAGAAGTGTCAGAGGAAATGATGATTGAGCTTAAGCGACGAATTATGGAGGCAGTAGAAGGTAAGGTTAGTGGAGTACTGATTGATCAGGACTATGGTTTACCTGCCTTTAAAGCTCTGGGTTTGGAGATGCCTTTTTTGTTGCCAATAGAGAAAAGTGGCTATAGTGATGAGGCTGGAGAAAGAGTTACTGAAATCGGCTATACCGCAGAATCAATCAAAGAAGAAGGGGCTTTAGGAATAAAGTTGCTTTTGTATGTTAATCCCAATTTGTCTGGTTCTTGGGGTAAGCAAATGCAGACCGCTAAAGAAGTGATCGCTGAAGGCAGTAGAGTGGGTTTGCCGGTCTTTTTGGAGTTTGTAATGTATGAGGCTTTGGGTAAAGAGCCAGGCTTAGTTTCGGAGGCGGTGCGACAGGCTTTAGAGCTAGGAGTAAAGCCTGATGTTTGGAAACTCCCTTATCCCGGATCAGCTGAAGAATGTCGACAAGTGAGTATTTTAGCTGGAGATACTCCGTGGATTTTGTTGACCGGTGGGGGAGACTTTGAGAGTTTTGCTGAAGAGTCGGCTATTGCTTTTGAGGCTGGAGCAGTGGGATGCTTGGCCGGGCGTTCATTATGGCAAGAAGCAACTGGTTTGTATCAAGAGGAAGAAAAGCTCACAGAATTTTTAAACACTACTTTAGTGGAGAGGGTGGAGAAAATAAAAAATATTTTTGAGAAATAATGGCGCAAAAGTTTAAGGATTATTATGGTCGAAAAGGGGCTGTGGTTTTGGGTGAGAAGATAGAGGAGGTTTATCCTAATTTTGATCATAAGGCTTTTGTTTCTTTTGTGGCTAAAGAAACTAGAGGTTTGGCTTTTTTGGCACGGCAGGATGTCTATGTGCGAGCTTTTGATAAATACTTACCCAAGAGTTACAAAGCTAAGATTAATTTGTTTACTAAGATCTTAGGGCCGGAACTTAAGACCGAGACGGGAATGTTTAAAGAGGGTTGGTGGCTGTGGCCCGTGGGGCGCTATGTTGAAATTAATGGCTTATCTGATCTTGAAAAGAGTTTGGATTTTATTTATGAATTGACTAAGCGTTTTACGGGAGAGTTTGCTATTCGACCTCTCTTGGAGAGTAAACCTAAAAAAGTATTACTGGTTTTGAAAAAATGGAGCAAAGATAAAAATGTCCATATTCGTCGTTTGGCCAGTGAAGCTTTGAGACCGAGACTGCCTTGGGCTCGTCGTAATACTATTTTGATAGATTATTTTGAGCAGTGTTTTGTAATTTTAGATAATTTGAAAGATAGTCCGGAAAAATTTGTTCAGAAAAGTGTAGGTAATAATCTGAACGATTTGTTTAAAGAAAGGTCAATTTTAGCCAAGCGTGTGATTTCAAGATGGGATAAGAAGAAAAAAACGCCAGCGACAGCTTGGATTTTGAAACATGGGTTAAGAAGGCAGGGCTAGCTTATTTTGTTTTCTTTAAATAGTATTTCAGTCTTTTCTATGTCTTCCGGAGAGGTCATTTCTATCCATTTTTGAGTTCTGACTATTTTTATATCTATCTCTTTGGTGGCTTGGATTAAGGTTTGGGGTAAGCCATACTCTTCCACATTGGGAATTTTAACTAAGGGATAGCTAAAAATTTCTCGGTTTAGGACATAGAGGCCGGCATTGACCAGGGCGTTGGGTAGGTTGTGTTCCTGTCCCTCAATGATGTCTACCAAGTGGTCATTATTGTCTAGAATTACTCGACCACCTCTTTGTAGGAAAGGGACTTCTTTGACCAAAATAGACCAAGGATGAGATAGGCAAGCGTCTATATCTTCGACTGAGTATAGATCATCACCCATCATTACCATAAAGCGGTTAGAGAGAACTTCTTTGGCTTGCCAGAGAGCATCTCCGGTACCTTTGAGCGTTGGTTGGTGGACATAGGTGATTTTTTTACCGCCATAGGTGGTACCGAAAAAGTTTTTGATTTGATCGCCTAGGTGCCCAATCACTAAAACTATTTCTTCCATCTCTTTGGGGAGAATATCTATTTTGTGTTGGAGGAGATTTTTTCCACCGACTTTCAGTAGAGGTTTGGGAATATCCAGAGTCAGGTGACCCATTCGTTTACCTCGTCCACTGGCTAAAATTACTGTTTGCATAACCTTCTGTTTATAGCATAAAAAACATTAGTTGTGATGGGGAAAGAATAAAATAAAGGCCCCGATTTGAGGCGGGGCCTTGGTGGTTAGAGATTGACGACAGCCGAGTAGTATTTTTCTTGTGGCTGTCGCATGGTTTCGCTGGTCAGTCCCAGTTGTCCGCTGTCCAGTCGGAAGACCGGGATTTGGATATTGTATTGGCCGGAGTGACGGACCTCGTCCCCGGGGCATTCCAGAGGAAGTATCTTTTGCGCACTTTTGTGGTGTGACAAGAGGATAACTCCCGTTTCCCAAAGGCCAAGGCCATACGAGCAATCTCCGGCTCCGGCTTGGATTTGGTGGTCAGACTTGAAGCTTGCCCTGATCAGCCCGCCGTTTGGAAGATGCCTTCCTTTCCAATAGGTTTCCTCCAGGCCTTCCAAAACCTTGGAATGGTACCAGAAGCCTTCTATCTCTTCTTGGAGAGCCTTCAAGAGCTTCTGGCAGGCATCAGGGTATTTTTCGGCTACTTGATGCCAGTCGGGGATCAGAAACAATGAATCCTTTCGCGGTTGATGACCGTTCAGATCAATTGGGATTTCCAGGTAGAAGCGCAAGTTCCAAGCCTGGATTTCCGGGGTGATAGGAAGAATCTCTTCCTTGGTTGCTCGGGGCTTGAGTCGGCCCCGGCGGTAGATGTTATCCATAAGGTCAGACAGCATGTCTTGTAACATATGATTTCACCTCCTTTCGTTTTGCGGTCCTTTTTATTTATACCACAAAAATAAATCATGTCAAAAAGAATGTGGATAGAGGGGTATGTTACAATAGAATCATTAATCAATTAATTTTTAATATGAAAGAAATTTATAATCAGAACATAGAAGAAGAGACAATCAATAATACTGATTTCAGGCGGGTGGTATATACCGGACCTCATAGCCAGGTGGTTTTGATGTCTTTGTTGCCAGGAGAAGATATTGATCTTGAGGTACATAATGTGGATCAATTTTTTAGATTTGAAGCTGGGGAGGGTAAAGCAGTAGTTGATGGACAGGAGTATGAAGTAAGTGACGGTACAGCCATTGTAGTGCCAGCAGGTCTGGAGCACAATATTATTAATACCGGATCAGAACCATTGAAACTTTATACTATTTATTCTCCAGCTAATCATATAGAGGGGAGAGTTCACCCTACTAAAGCTCTTGCTTTGTCCGATGAAGAAGACGAAGCTTTCGGTCATAGGCACTAGTTTTTTTTGTTATAATATTTATCTATGGAAAATGTTCTTATCGCTTTGATGGCTTTGATTTTAGGAGCTTTGGTTTCCGGCTTTATTGTTTGGCTGTTTGTGCGTCATCGTTTGTCTGGTGGTCAGGATGATTTTGGGCAGTCTTTTGTTCTTTTGCAAAGTCAGCTTAATGATTTGATTAAGACCGTTGATGAGAAAATGGGGCATTCTAGTAAAGATATGCAAGAGGTGGTCAGGCGACAATTTAGTGAGTCTCAGAAGTTGATCACTGATATTACGGAAAAGGTGGCTAAGGTGGAAGAGTCTAGCCGACAAGTTTTCACTGTGGCCGAAGCCTTACAGAATTTAGAGAAAGTTTTGAAACATCAGAAACAAAGAGGAAATTTAGGTGAGGCGGGGTTAGAACTTATTTTAAGTAATGTTTTGTCGCCAACCCAGTTTAAAATGCAATATGGTTTTAAAAACGGTGATACGGTTGATGCCGCTATTTTTACCAAAGAGGGGATTATACCGGTAGACGCCAAGTTTTCTTTGGATAATTATAATCGGGTGGTAAATGAAGAAGATGAGTACCGAAGAGCGGAATTAGAAAAAGAATTTAAAAATGATTTGAAAAAAAGAATAGACGAAACGGCTAAGTATATTCGGACCGAGGAGGGGACTTTACCTTTTGCTTTTATGTTTATTCCGGCTGAAGGGATTTACTATGATCTTATGGTCAATGAGGTGGGGGCGGTTAAGGTTAATACTAGAAGTTTGATTGATTATGCTTACAAAGACAAGAATGTCATTATTGTCTCTCCGACCACTTTTGCTGCCTATTTACAATCGGTTTTATATGGCTTCAGGGCCTTTAAGATAGAGGAGGGGGCCAAGGAAATAAGGCAGAGAGTAGGTGAGCTAGGGAAGCATATTGCCGCCTATGATCAATATATGAACAAGCTCGGGAATTCTCTGGGGACTACCGTTAATCATTACAATACCGCTTACAAGGAATTAAAGAAGGTAGATAAGGATGTTATGAAAATTAGCGGTGCCGGGGCAGAAATAGACCCTCTTTCTTTGGAGAAGCCCAAGATGGAAGAATAAGGTTGCATCTTTAGGGAATTTTTGTATAATAATGCGGTATGAAATTTGCAATAATTGAAACTGGAGGTAAGCAGTATAAGGTCTCTGAGGGAGATGTTTTAACGGTAGAAAAACTACCTGATTTTACCGAAGGTGGAAAAATAGAATTTGATAAGGTGCTATTGGTTGATGACGGAGAAACTACCGTTGTTGGTGAGCCTTACATTAAAGACGCTAAAGTTACCGCTGAGTTTGTAGCTGAAGGTAAAAGTAAGAAGGTGACCGGGGTAAAGTTTAAAAATAAGACCGGTTATATCAGAATGTTTGGCCATCGTCAGCCTTACACTAAAATAGCCATCAAGGCGGTTAAATAAAAAAGAAGGGTGACAAACCCTTCTTTTTTTGCTATCTTCCTAGTTGGTTTTGATCTTTGAGCCTTTACAACCCATAAGGAGGGGTGAGCAATGAGTCAGACACTTATTGATACCGAACCCTTCCCCGGGGTTTCGGTCCGGCTCTATGGCCGGGAATTTGGCAACTGCAATCTGAATCCGGTTTCTTCGGATCAGAAAACCGACGATCCTAAGCGCTGGTGTCCAAATACGATCAAGCGTCTCGGTTCCATCATTGATGGTCAGCGTTTGGTGGTTTTGAAACCTCAATTCGTACCCAGTAAGGTTTTGGATTTCAAAACCTGCCGACCTCTACGGATCAATGGTCAAGAGCTTTACCGAGCCCTAGAGCCCGGTGATGCCTATCGCTTGGTATCTCAAGAGCAAGTTCTAATAGCTCTGGCAGACTGTCTGGTGGCGGTTATCGCTTGTCAGCAGAAGGTCTTTGCTGTTCATCTTGGGTGGCGAGGACTGATACCGATTTTAGAGCATCAACAACCACTTTTGGGCTCAATTATCAAGCGGTATTACCCTGGCAAGAAGGAACGCAAGAAGGTTCGAGTCTGGTTGGGAGCTGGAGCCGATAGCTGTTGTTTCGGCTACAATGAAGGGCATCCAATAATTGGTGACATCTTGAAGCGTTACCCGTCTCACTCTATTGGCCCTGAGGTGGTGTGTGGACCTCGTAAGGGTCAAGCTGGTCTCAGCCAGCTTGCTATTGCAAGAAGGCAGGTCGAGAATCTCGGCATTGAACAAGTGGTCGTCGATTCTAGATGCACTTCTTGTTGGGGTAACCCTTCGGATGACAAGTGGGGCGAGGCTTATTCTAATTTAAGAGACGACAGTCACAATAAATACGACCGTCGGTCGTATTTCCGGAATGGCTTTGTCGTTTCTTGGAACCCCTAGACAACAAGGAAGTTGGCTGGGGGTTTTAATTTGTTTGTTGGCGGTTTTTGAGGGCGTTATTAAAAGTATCGTTATCTAAATACTCAAGCTCAGCTCCGGTCGACAGCCCCCGACCTAAGATAGTGACCTGAAAACCAATTTTGATTTTTAGTTCTTTTAGTTCTGTTTTTAGAAAATCTGCAGTATTGTCACCCTCGGCACTTGCTGAGAGGGCGATTATCACTTCTTGTGGCTCGTCTTTCTCTATTCTTTGC
>JBJHBV010000008.1:0-16354 GCA_050485705.1 Candidatus Vogelbacteria bacterium | reverse complement strand
CAAAAGAACAATATCTCCCCTTTCGGCTAATTTTTGAGACATGTCTACCGCTTCTTCCATATTCCCCACCGAAACTACCTCTAAGGTATCCGACAAAAAAGGTTTCATTTTGTCAGTCCCGGTACCGGGAAACAAAACCAGCTTTTTAACAAATTGAGAGATCTTTTCCCCAAAACGATCATACTCTAAATTCTTGTCATTACCTCCAGCAATCAATACTATTTTATGCTGATGATTTGGAAATGCTTCTAAGGCTGCCATAGTAGCCTCGGGCATAGTGGAAGTGGTATCGTTATAATACTTCACTCCGTCTATTTCTCTAACAAACTCCAATCTTCCCGGCACTCCAGAAAAATTTTCTATTACTTCCCTACTTATACCATCTGAAATATTTAAAACCCTAGCTACTTCTAAAGCCAAACCAGCGTTTTCTCTGTTGTGTTGACCGGGCATTTTTATCACCCAATCTTCGGGTAAAGATTTGGCTTCTATAAATTTACCTTTCAAACGACCGACCTTTCTGATCAAGGGAGAAATACTCTTTCCAACAATCAAATAGTCTTTTTCTGTTTGAAAACGATAAATATTTCTTTTATCTTCAAAATACCGATCCATATCACCTCGATAATAATTCAAATGATCCGCCATTAGATTCGTAAACACACTAATATGAGGAGAAATCTGACTGTCACCAAAACCCTGCAACTGCCAAGAATCAAGTTCTAAGACTACAAAATCACCCTCCTTCACCTTAGACAAAAGCGGCAAAGTAGCGGTACCTCTAACATTACCGGCCAAATACAATTTTTTCTCATCATCTGATTGATTTCTAAGATACTCTGCCAATAAAGAAAAAATCAAATGAGTGACCGTACTTTTTCCTCTGGTTCCGGTAATACCGATAGAAACCAGAGATGGAGCTAATTCCAGAAACAAAGAGGCATCCATTTTTATGGGAATATTATTCTTCTTCGCCTCATCAATATAAACTGAATCAAACGGTACCCCCGCAGCCTTGATGACCATATCTCTATCCCGGAAGTCTTCCAGCCGATGCTCTCCTAAAACAAACTCAATATTTTTGTAATCCTGAAGCTCGTCTAGGGCAGATTCTAACTCTTTAGCTGTTTTCAGATCAGTTACCAAAACAGAAGCACCGCAATCGGCCAGAAACCTGCTTACCCCAATTCCTCTACCCAAAAGCCCCAATCCCATTACGGTTATTTTCTTTCCCTTAAAGTATTGTTTGTAGTCCATAATTAAAGTTGTCACCTAAGATTAGCATATCTGACCATCATTTCTCCAGTCCTTAATTTTGTAGTACAATGGGACTATGAATGAATTTACTGCTAAAAAATTAGGTGAAGTACTAGCCTTTGCCGTCGTCAGCCTGGAAACAGCCGAGAAAGCTGAAAAAGCTTTAAAGGAAGCTTTTGGCGATGACGCCTTCCAAAAAATAGTGGGAGAAAATAAAAAACACATAGAAATAATTAACACCTTAGCCGAAGAAAATAACATTTCTGAAATAGTGAATAATAAGCTAGCTGGCACAGGAAATAAATTAAGGCAAATGAGAGATCTATACATAGGAGATGAATGGGAAAACCCGACAGAACTACTGGAATGGTCAGGGTTTTTTGAAGGAGCAGCGATTGTACATTGGGACTTAGTGTCCGGAGCTGGTGATGCCTTAAATAACGAAACTTTGACCAATCTAGCTGATTCAGCCCTGTCTCTCCATCGTGAGATATTTGCACAAACTGAAGAAGGTCTCAAGCAACACGGAAAAAACAAATCTCAGTAAAGGTATTGCAAAAATATTTATTTATGTTATAAGTTGAATAGAACCAACCCGGAGGGTAACGTCATGCATACAAAATTGCATACGCAGACTCGGGGGGCAATTATTCGAATCTGGTGGCTTCGTAGGGGTTACAGCGAAGCCAAGGACCAACAACGGCCAATTTTTCACGGCCATTACTTGATAGACGAAGAAGAAGGACAAATTTTTGTCCGAGATTGGGATGGGTGTCTGTGGAAGGCCCCACTAGACACCCCGATCCCCAAAGGGATCGAACCGATGTAGCCCGTCCGGGGGAACACTCGCCGCCGTCAGTGCAAACTGGCGGCGGTTTATTATTTAATTAAGACACCTTATCCAAAACTGACAACAAATTCTCTTCCAATCTAAGGATAGAATCTGACCCTGATTGATTCTCTAAAGATTTAAGATAATCAACACAGACAGAAATACTTTTAGGATCCTGCTCAAACACAAAGACGAGTTTCAATAATAAAGAATTATTTAGACTTTCAAGTTTCAATAATAAAAAATCTTTTTTATCTTGGTCTATATCACTATTTGAAATAGCGGTCAAAATTTTTGCTTTAATTTTATGATCCATAGTATATTATTTATCTTCAATCACTTTACCACCAATGATATCTAAAACGATCCGATATAAACTTAACCCATTTTCATCTTGAATCTCCTCTTCTTCCACTAGTTTATATTCTTTAATAAAATAACGCCCAGTAGTACCAAGATTACTAGTGGTTACCTGACTATCCCCCCCTAAAACTAAATTATCTTTACTCTCAACCTCTAAACCAAAAAAACCAACGGCTGATTCTAAAGCATTCTGCAGAGCTTCTTTCTTATTTGCTCCAAAACCCTGCAACTGAATTCTTTGAGTTTCTAACTCTGGAGAAAAATCTTCTTCTATTGAATCAATATTAAAAACGGTTTGAGTGCGGTTAAAAATATTTAGATCAGATCCCTGAAAATCCACCACTTCGCTAGCAGTGAAACTGTAATTAATAAAGACATTTTGAGCTGACTCTGGTATCTCACCCTCAAAATCATCATTTATTACTATCTTGTCATTTAGGCTACTATAGTCGGACACTCCACTATATAGAAAATTTCTTGGAGATTCTAACTCAATTGCTTCAAATTCAGTATGAATTGATCTGGCTGCATCCCTAAACACAGCACTATCTATATTTTCTAAAGCTGATTTTATAAGCTCTTGATTACCTACATCAATTTGAGAGATTGAGATCTCTGATTTTACATCATTGGATTTTGTTGATTCTGGTACTGATAAAGCCAAGGTGGTTAAAACCAAAGCAGTCAACATTGATTTAAATTTGGGAAATTTTTTTGAGAGCTTGTCTAAAACAACCTTCTGGTTTTCAAAAGCTCGCCCATCTTCCTCTCTATCAATATAAGAATCAGAATCAAACGACTCAAATTTTGGCATATAATATTTTTTAGTTTATATAGACTGTGCGACTGCCAAGACTCGAACTTGGGACCTCTCCATTATCAGTGGAGTGCTCTAACCATCTGAGCTACAGTCGCATTTCACTTGAAAAATATATCAAATATAAAGAGCAAAAACAAGAAGTGGCCGACTGGCGAAATTCTCGGACTTCCCTCAGGCCGAGCTGAACGACCCCTATAAAGGAGACCAGAACCGCCATACTGAGAATTAGAAACATGGGGTCACCACCCCGGCGTTTTTGGTGTAGCATTTCTGTCCCCCTCCTTTCTAGTGGAGAAATCCGAGAATAATTGTGGCCACAAATACCACAATCAGAACCAAATACAGTGCCCCTTCAGGGATATTAAGCTTCACTGACAGCCTCCTTATGGTTAGAGCCAACACCTCAAACCTCAATAGGTACAAAACCAAACAAAAATATACCACAAAATATAAAAATTACAAATAAAACAGGGGCTTAGCCTCTGTAAATATTTAAATTAGTGAAAAAACACTCGTTTCCGAGTGCTTTTTCATTTATGCAAACAACAAGCTAGATCATCCTTTCTCTTGTTCCGTTCATAACCTGGGTTTAGCCTCCCAGGCTAGGCAGTCCTCTTTTCAGGCAGAAGGACCATCAACCTATACCGACAAGTCGGTATCGACCGTTTAAGCCAAGTTATCCCGAAGGATAACCAGCGGTTTCGTTGAAATAATTCCACGACCAGCTTCCGCTAGCCGTGCCTTGTTCATGTTTACCCCCATATCGCTATGAGGCATGGACTATATCTTCATCCGTCTATGCATTATTTCCGATTTAATCGGATGATACGAGCCAATCACAGAAACAAATCTGTAATGACTGTCGGAAGAAATGAATATTCTCCAATATTCCGGATCAACTTTCTTGCTAGGATTATGAAGTTTACCGCTTTTTATACCCAACGAATCAAGTATATTCTTAATCTTTTTCATCTTACCGTGGTCTTTTTGTGTTAATTGAATATAGAACCTTTTTCCATTTCTGGGAATTCCTCCCTCGGAATCAAAGAAACCTCGGAGGTAAGCAATTTTTTCAATAACAGTATTTAACCCGGCAGGGTCAAAAGAAAAATCAAGCTCATCGCATATTGTCTCTAAAACATAGAGATTACGATTTTTACCTTCTTTATAAATCCAAGAATTAGAATCAATTCTGGCTAACAACTTTTGTAAAGTTTTTAACCAGACCGGATATTTTTGAACAAAACGAATCCGCTTTCCTTTATTCAAGGAAGCATCATGCATTGCTCCATGGAGATATGCTATTATTTCTACCTTTTCATGCATAGGTGGAGATCGGCGTGTAGTCTCTGAGGGGTCAACCAAACATTGCATATTGATGTTTTGGCGACTTCCCTGCTGATTGTCTGCACTCAGCACATTGTCACTCATACACTCTTATTATATCAACAATAAAAATGTATAAGTAGTGTGAGATACTCAGGGTTTCCAGCATATAGCCAATTTTTTCCTGAAAAATTACTCTTTCAGGGTCGCAACGACCAGATTGGTCAAACGACTTAACCCTTGTTACCGAGCTCACCTTAGGCCCTGCTTCTGCAGAGACTTTGGGCGCTCCCGGCTCCCTTGGCTTGACGGGCGGTGAGTACAAGGCTCGAGAACGTATTCACCGCAGTATAGCTGACCTGCGATTACTAGCGATTCCAACTTCATGAGGTCGAGTTGCAGACCTCAATCCGAACTGAGGCCACTTTTGGGGATTAGCTCAGAGTTACCTCGTCGCGACCTTTTGTAGTGACCATTGTATCACGTGTGTAGCCCAGGGCGTCAAAGGGACATGCTGACTTGGCGTCATCCTCACTTCCTTCCCGCGAAGCGGGACAGTCTCGCCTGACATATATAACAGGCGACAAGGGTTGCGTTCGTTTCCCCACTTAAGGGAACAACTCAAGCCACGAACTGACGACAGCCATGCATCACCTGTCCTGCCGTTCCTTGTGAGAACTGTCTAAGTTTCCCTAAACATTCGTCAGGATTTCAAGCCCTGGTGAGGTTCTTCGTTTAGTATCGAATTAAACCACATGATCCACCGCTTGTGCGAGCCCCCGTCAATTCCTTTGAGTTTTAGCCTTGCGGCCGTACTTCCCAGGCGGTTCTCTTAACGCGTTAGCTTCGCCTCTCAGAGGGTCGATACTCCGAAAAGCTAGAGAACATCGTTTAGGGCGTGGACTACCGGGGTCAATTTACTACTTTATATCACTATAAAGATTGGACTATATCATTCTCTGAAAGCCTTCAGTTGGCTTTTCCTTAATTGAACATGTTTTTGTACAATTTCTTCGGAAAAACCGGTACTTTTGACCACTTCAGAGATCCAGCGTTGTTGAAGTTGTGAATCTTTGTAGAGAAGCAAAAACTTATAAAGCATCGCCTCCACTTCAAGATACGGCAAAATTAGCCGTAAAAATTTTTGTAATTCAGACCTAGATCTAATCCAAATCCTATACTTACCGGTCTGGGCTACTTCATGAATAGAGCATTGAATACTCCAAACTTTCAGAAGATATTGATGCAACAATCGAATCTCTTTCATACTAAAACCGTCAGTGCACAAAACACCATGACGAGTATTAGCCACCAGAGAACCATCATCACACCACCAGATAAACAAAGCTAAAGGGCCAAGTTTGTTTAACCATTTCCGTTTAATCAATTTATGGTTGCCTTTATGAGTTAAATGATGTAATTCACTCAAACTCGGCAAGGCCTTGCTTTGAAATCGCCATTTAGCTCCTCCAAAACCGTCAGCTTTATTTTTACCCTGAAGCCAAACCTTTCTATCTCCGGCTATATCACTCAACAAAGAAACCTTCCAATCAAAATAAGCTTTCTGTTTAGCTGAGTGCCGGAAACTAAATCTGGCATTTTGGTAATTGGGATGGATTTTCAAGGATCCATCACCCAGTAAAGAGCCTAAGATAATATCTTTGACTCTATCAGACAAAGGTGTAAATTCATTCATAAGTAAATGACATTAATTTGCTACACCTACTGTCATCATCAACTTCATAGTCTCTACGGGGCCACTTGACTTATGTTAAAAAACACAAGCTTCGGCTTCCCTCGGGATTGCCTGAGAAAAGTGGTAGAACTTTTATTATCTCAGATTTTCCCCGATACAGCTGGATGCACTTCTTGACGTCACCGCCAAGAGGGACACCATTTATCCTGTCTATATGCAGGAAGGGATCTATCTAATCCCGTTCGCTACCCACGCTTTCGTGTCTCAGTGTCAGGTATGCGCCAGTCTGCTGCCTTCGCTTTTGGCGTTCCCCATGATATCAACGGATTTCACCCCTACACCATGAGTTCCACAGACCCCTCGCATCCTCTAGTCCCGCCGTTTCCTCCGCATTTTCGGGGTTAAGCCCCGAGCTTTAACGGAGGACTAGTGAATCGAACACCTAAAAGGTGTTCGACAGGACCACCTACACACTCTTTACGCCCAGTGATTCCGGATAACGCTTGGGGCACTCGTATTACCGCTGCTGCTGGCACGAGTTTAGCAACCCCTTATTCATAGGGTAACGTCAATAAACTTCCTCCCCTATAAAAGGTGTTTACGCACCGAAGTGCTTCATCCACCACGCGGCGTCGCTCCGTCAGGCTTTCGCCCATTGCGGAAGATTCTCGACTGCGGCCACCCGTAGGTGTATGGCCCGTATCGCAGTGCCATCGGTGGGGGCCAGGCTCTCACCTCCCCTAGACGTCATAGCCTTGGTAGGCCATTACCCTACCAACAAGCTGATATCCCGCAGGCCGATCCCCAAGCGCCGGAGCTTTACCGAACATCACCGAAGTGAGCCCGGACTATCAAGTATTATCTCCGCTTTCACGGAGTTATCCCTGACTTGGGGGTTCGTTCCTACGTGTTACTACCTCGTCTGCCGAGGGTCTAAACCCTCTCGACTTGCATGCCTTATCCACGCCGCCAGCGTTCATCCTGAGCTAAGATCAAACTCTAAAAAAAATATGAACGGAACAAAAGAAAAAATAATCTTAATAAACTGGTTGTTTGCATGTACTTCTCTTTTTACCTCCTTGTAAGATAAAAAGAGACTCAGTTGTCAAAGGTCATTCAAAAATGCATACTCTTATCCATTAAGAGCGTAAAGCCCATTATATAGATACGAAAGGCAGTGTCAAGCTTTTTGAAATAATTCAGAATTTAGTCTTTTTTGACCCTGGCTGGTGAAATCTTCTCCCAAGCCACTAAAAGAGGAGCAGCTAGAAAAATAGAGGAATAAGTACCGACAGCCATACCGACAGCCAAAGTTAAAGCGAAATATTTGGTAGATTGACCCCCTAAGAAAAATAAAGCCATCAAAACAATAATAGTGGTCAAAGAGGTGTTAATAGAGCGAGCTACGGTCTGACGAATACTAACTCCAACCACATCGTCAAAATGAGGACTGATTTTATGTTTAAGATTTTCTCTGACTCGGTCAAAAACCACAATTGTGTCATTAACCGACAAACCAAGAATAGCCAGAAGAGCTGTTAAGAATAAAGCATCTACTTCAGCGATAGTGTAGTAGCCAATAACCGACATCACCCCAACCGGAATAATAATATCATGACACAAAGTAACAACAGCCACCACGCCATACTTCCAAGAACTAATTTTCCCAGAAACAGACCTGAACACAAAAGCGATAAAGACAATTATCAAAAGGACCACCAATGCAATAGCAATTAATCCTTTGCGAGCCAACTCCGCCCCCAAAACCGGACCAATAGAACTAAATCTTTCTTCCGCAAAAGAATATTCCCCACCTAAAGTTAGCAATTCGTCCAAGTCATTTTTCTCATCGGGGGTAATATCACGCAGACGTAATATTAAACCAGTCTCTCCTGTCGGCTGGATAGTAGTCCCCACAAATCCAGAAGTTAAAATAGCTTCATTTATATCTTCCACTACCGGTCTTTCATCCTCATAAGTGACCTCCAAAATACTACCACCGGTAAAATCTATCCCCAAATCAAGACCTAAAGTGAAAAACGACAAAAGCGAAGCTCCGACCAAAAGCCCGGAAATAGTGAAAAATATTTTTCTGTATTTAATAACAAACATAATTATTTATTCAAACCACTACCAAATAAAAATACAATCCAAGGTTTTTTGTGTTCAGCTCCCAAAGCCAGAAGCCAGGTTCTGGTGATAACAATAGCCGTAAACATTGAAAACAAAACTCCCAAACCAAAAGTCAGAGCAAAACCTTTGATTAAACTAGTGCCAAACCAAAACAAGATGGCAGCTGAAATAATACTGGAAAAATTAGAATCACGGATAGAAGGCCAAGCCCTTGCAAAACCATCCTCAATACTTTCTCTGATTTTCTTACCCGAACGCAATTCTTCTTTAATTCGTTCAAAAATAAGAACATTGGCATCAACCGCAATACCAATAGAAAGAATAAATCCAGCAATACCGGCGGCTGTCAAAGTAACCGGAATCAACTTAAAAATAGTTAACATTAAGACAACATAAAAAGATAAAGCCAGGACAGCAACCAAACCAGGTAAGCGATACCAAAAGACCATAAACAAAGAGACAATAATCAAACCAATAATACCGGCATAAATACCCTGATCCAAAACCTGATCACCCAGACTTGCCCCTATGGTTTGAGTGGAGATCAAAGTAATTGGCACCGGCAATGCTCCTAAATTCAAATCTCTTACCAAAGTTCTAGCCTCTTCAATGGTAAAATTACCACTAATAACAGCTTGACCATCACTGATAACACTTCTGATAACCGGAGAAGATTTCAGTTCACCATCTAGAAAGATAGCTAATACTTCACCGACATTATCTCTAGTCAACTCTCTAAGCAGAGTGGCCCCCTCCTGATTAAACTCAACCAATACCTCCGGTAAAGAAAGACCGCCTTGAGCTGAGGAACCAAAAACAACCTGAGCTCGACGGACCAAACTACCATCCAAACCGGTAGAAACATACAAAGAATCAAGATCTAAATTTTCAAGTGTTACTGTTCCGTCCTCTAAGACCACCGCGTCCAAATCAGCTTCCGGATTGAGAAGTTTAAATTCCAAAATCGGCGTTTCGTCTATCAAACGCAAAGCCTCATCAATATCAGCCACTCCGGGTAATTCAACTATCAATCTATGCTCGGCTTCAGCCCCAAACCCTCTTTGCTCGGCCTGAACCAAAGGCTCCGAGACCCCGAAAACATTTACTCTCCTTTCTATCACTTCTCTCAAGGAAGACATCACTTCCCTAACCTCCACCCCTTCAAGCTGATCAGTCTCTGCCCGATAGACCAAATGGGCTCCACCGGATAGATCCAGCCCTAACCTAAAAGGACGAAAAAGGCCCGATTCTGTTTCTGTCTCGGAAACATATACAAAATAACCAATCAAAAGACCGGTCACAATCAACAACAAAGCCAATAATCTATATTTCATCATTGTATTACTAGGCCATATTAGCGATATTTACCCTTCTCTGCAAGGGTCACCACATTAGAGAACAAAGAAACCACCGTCAATGGACCAACTCCACCCGGGACAGGAGTAAAAATAGAAGCCACCTCAGCACATAAAGGGTCCGCATCTCCAGCTAATTTTCCAGACTCTTCACTAGTACCAGCATCAATAATAACAACTCCAGACTTGACCATCTCCGGCTTAATAAAATAAGGTTTGCCAATTCCCAAAAACAAGACATCAGTTTTATTTAAAACCGACAATAATTCATCTTCCTTTGTTTGTCTGTCATAAATCATATAATTAAGCCCCAAACCCTCCAACCAACGAGCAATTGGCTGACCAACCAGTTTTCCTTTACCGAGAATAGTAATTTTTTTATCAAGCAAATCCACCTTATACTCATTCAAAATAGCTTCCACCGCCACCACTACCGGCGACAAAACTAAAGAATTTTCACCCAAAGCATCAATATCTTTTAGCTGGCTAACCCTGTTTAATATCAATTTAGAATCTACATTTTCCGGTAACGGCAATTGCACTATGACACCACTGATTGATTCATCTTGATTAAGACTATCTATCACCGACAAAAGATCATTTTGTGTAATATTTACTGGTAATTTTATCAACCGGGTCTTGATACCAATCTCAGAAGCCATAGCTCTCTTTTTTTCAATATAGGACAAAGAAGCCCTATTCTCACCCACCAAAACAATAGCCATAGTCAAAACTTGATTCATGTTCTGAACCTTAATCTTTAAGTCTTGTTTAATTTTCTGAGCCAAAGCTAATCCGTCAACAATCATATTAATCAATATTCATTAAAGTTTTCAATTCAGCTATCCCCTCTTCTAATGTCGTTTCAGGTTTCCAACCCAATACCTTCTGAGCCTGACTAATATCAGCCAAAGTATGTTTTGGCTCTATTCTGGGAGGAAGATATTGTATTTCTCCTCCTATAAGCTCCGCCACCTCTAAAATAGTTTTGTTATTACCAGCCCCAATATTAAAGACCTCTCCAAAACCAATATCTGAAACAATGGCCGCCAATAAATTAGCTCTTACTACATCATGAACACTGGTAAAGTCCCTAGTCTGGGACCCATCTCCGGTCACAGTTAAAGGTAAACCGGCCTTCTTTTGCTTCAAAAATTTAGCTATTACCAAAGCATAATCCCCTTCGTCACTCTGACCGGGGCCATAAACATTAAAATAACGCAAAGAAACCGCTGGCAAAGCATAAACTCTAGACCAAACCTGACAACATTCCTCACCAAATAATTTTTGTAGACCATAAGGGCTCAAAGGGTTAGGGGTCATGGTTTCTTTTAGTGGCATGTGGACCTGGTCACCATAAGCTGAACTGGAAGCAGAATAAACCAACCTCTTTACACCAGAGAGTCTGGAAGCCTCCAAGACACTAATGGTCCCATTAATATTAACCCGAGACGTCTCTAATGGATTCTCAATTGAAAACTGAACCCGAGGTAAGGCAGCTAAATGAAAAACGAATTCAGTCTCTTTAAAAACAGGTAATATTTTTTCCAAGTCACAAATATCCAATTGATGTAAAATTGCTTCAGACGGTAAGACCTCCTTACGACCAGCTATCAAATTATCTATGACATGAACCACCGCTCCAATTGATACTAATTTATTAACCAAATTACTACCAATGAAACCAGCTCCACCGGTTACCACCACTTTCTTTCCAGCAAAATCACTATTTTCCATTTTGAGAGATTAAAATTCTAATTGTTTTAATAATAATAGTTAAATCAAGAATCAGATTACGATTTTTAATATAATAAAGGTCATAAGAAAATTTTTCTCTGGTAGCCTCAACGGCTGGAGAAAAGTGAGGATGATTATCATGATAAATCTGAGCCCAGCCAGAAAGACCGGGAGCTACCAAGTGCCTGATATCATAAAATGGGATCAACTGTCTATATTTTTCAACATAATCAAGCCTCTCCGGCCTAGGCCCAACCAAAGATAAATCTCCCTTGAACAAATTCCAACACTGGGGCAATTCATCAAGCCTGGTGACCCGCAACCACTTACCGACAAGGGTCACCTCTCCATCCAGCATAGAACGGAATTTATATAATTTAAACACTTGACCATTGCGCCCCTCTCTCTTGTGGAAAAAATATTGACCCCCCATCAAAAATCTTAATTAAAAGCACTATTGGCAAAAAAAAGATCAGAAAAACAAAGCCAATAAAGACAGAAGCCAGTATGTCTATCAAACGCTTCAAGGTATCATAAACAGGCTTTCTCTCAGCTGAGATGTGATCCAAAAACCATCGCTCTGATATCAAAGACAAAGGCACCCTACCAAAAACATCCTCATACAACCTCTCAACATTAACAAATTTTAATCCGGAAAATAAATTACCATATAAAGCTTCTAACTCACTATCTTTGTGCTCTCCATAAGCACTAATCGCTATAACAGAAGCATCGGGATGAATTTCTTTTATTTTCTCCAAATCAGACACCGGTTCACAAACCTTAATACCATACTGACTATTTACACCAAACATATTTTCCAACTCGCGGACCTCTCCCCCTTGGCAGGCAAAAAACAAAGTCTCCGGCTTCGGTTTAAGTAAATAATTGGCTATATATATACGCCAAAAAACAATCATTGCAAAAGAGACAAACAGGAAGATAAATAAGTTGGTCTTGGGGGCAATATTAAAATAAGGAATAAGATAAAAGAATAATATAGCGATACCACTATTTAAAACATGGGCATTAAAGATAGCCCCTAAGATCTTTTGCTTAAAAAAATAAAGCTGGCGCCTGTACAGGTCATAAATAAAATAGACCACCAGCCAAATTCCAAAAATATAGACAAAAGGATAGAAATGCTCTTTAAACAAGGCCTCTGAAGGAAGAGATCCGTAACGCACCAGAAGAGTAGCCCATAAAGCCAAAATTAGAAAAACAAAATCACCAATCAATAAACCCAAACTGTAAAGAGTATATTTTTGTCCCATTGGACGCTATAATACAACAAAGAAGACGATAAAACCAGTCACTAAATGACAAAACACAAATCAGAAAAACAAACAAAGATTCTGTTTTTTATCACCAAAGGCAATTGGGGTGGAGCCCAAAGATATGTCTTTGACCTGGCTACCAATCTGCCCAAAGATAAATATCAAGTTATCATACTCTGTGGTCAAGGAGTAGAGTTACCCGCAAAACTAAAACAAGCAAAAATCAATGTTATTCAAATCAACCATCTTAAAAAAAATATTAATCCCTTAACCGATCTCAAAGCAGTCAAAGACATTTGGCTAACAATTAAACAAGAAAAGCCGGACATTCTCCACTTAAACAGCTCTAAAGCCGGAATCATAGGTTCAATATCAGGTCGTTTCCTTGGCATCAAAAAAATTATCTTTACAGGCCATGGCTGGGCTTTCAATGAAAAAAGAAATATTTTCAGCAGAACAATAATATATTGTCTTCACTGGCTAACCGTTATTTTGAGCCATAAAACAATCGCCGTCTCAAAAGAAACCGCCAGACAAATAAACTTACTGCCAATCGGTAAAAATAAAATCAAAGTCATAAAAAACGGTGTTCAAAATTTTGAAAGCTTAAACACCAAAGAAGCCAGAAAAGCACTAGCCGGATATACCAAGCTACTATCTCAAATTCCACCCAATAATCTTATCTGGCTTGGGGCTGTTGGGGAATTAAACAAAAACAAAGGTTTTGATATCGCTATTAAAGCTATGCAGAAAATAAACCAAGTACATCCTGAAAGTATCTTAGTAATAATCGGGGAGGGAGAAGAAAGGAAAAATCTAGAAAAACTAATTGAAAAAACAGAACTCAGAGAAACAGTCTTTTTGATTGGTAAGGTGCCGGAAGCTAGAAAATATCTCAAAGCCTTTGATGTATTCTTAATACCCTCTAGAACCGAAGCTCTACCTTATGTAGCCCTAGAAGCGGGACTATCAGGACTTCCGGTCATAACCACCAACACAGGAGGGCTACCAGAAATAATAGACACCGAAAGATCAGGTCTGATAGTTGAAAAAGAAAACCCTGAAGATTTAGTAAAAGCAATAGAAAAACTTTTGGAAAACAAAACTCTAATCACAAGATACGGTCTTAATCTCCAAGAAAAAATAGAAAAAGAATTTACCCTAGAGCAAATGATAATCCAAACTGAAAAGATATATCAAAACTAGCGAGGCCCTAAAAATTCACTGTTGACATCATCTCGGTGAAAAGCCAAAGAATACTTTCTCATACCCATCAAGATACCAAGACCCATAAATTCGGTCAGCAAATGAGAACCACCATACGACAAAAAAGGTAAGGGCAACCCCGTCACCGGAAGCCAGCCAATATTCATACCAATATGAATCACAAAATGACTCATGAACATAATAGCCAAACCAACACCAAACAAAACTTCAAAGTTAGTAGCTCCGGTAAGAGCATTAGCCATAATCCGCCAAATAACCACCCCCAATAAAACAACCAGAATAAAAACCCCTATAAAACCCCACTCTTCAGCAAAAGAAGCAAAAATAAAATCGGTTTGATGTTCCGGTAAAAATTGTAATTTTGATTGGGTTCCATAACCGACCCCCTTACCAAATAATTGTCCTGAACCAACCGCAACCATAGACTGAAAAGCGTTATACCCAGTTCCCTGAATATCAGCCAAAGGATCTAAAAAAGAAATAATTCTAGCCTTTTGATAATCGTAAAATACAAAATTCCATAACAACAGAAAAGATAAAATACCTACAGTAAAAACAGCCAAAAGATGTTTTTTTGAGATACCGGCCATTAAAATCATCCCAAACCATATCAAAAAGATAATAATAGCTGAACCTAAGTCAGGCTGTAAAAAGATTAAAACAAAAGGCACAAAAGCATAAAGACCGGAAATTATAATATGACGGATATTGGCAATTTCAATGTGGCGACGGGTAAAATATTTGGCCAAAATAATGATTAAAATCAATTTAAAAAACTCAGACGGCTGAACAGAAAAACCGCCAAAAGTAATCCAGCCCTCAATACCCCTGGTTACCTGCCCTGTTACCTGACCCATAACTACCAGAAAAATCAAAGGCAACAAACCAATAATATATAAACCGGCCACCACATAACTCTGACGTAAGAAACGCCAATCAATAAAACTGAAAATAAAAAAGACCGACAAAGAGACAAAAACCCACAAAAGCTGACGATTAAAAAAATAATTATCACCCGTAAAAGTGTGCATCGTTATTAAACCGGCAGCCAATAGTGGCAAAATTGAAAAAAACAATATCCAATCAACCGACAATCTTTTAAATCCGGAAAATAGAGAATACATAAAGATTAAAAACCGGGATCAAGTACTGAATAGTAAAAATCAATTATTGAAGGTCCGACACTAAAAGGTCTAGGCCAGGTAAAGACAATATCCCTGCTAGAACGTCTGTTTAGGTCCGTGACAACAGTCCGTGATGTAGCTAAAGCATTACCGGAAGCATCGGACATTACAACCACCACCTCTACTCTCGGATAATCAGCTACTGTCTCATTAGTAATATTAGCTACCAGTCGAGGGGAGGGAGTATTAACAAAACTTCTTTGAAAAATTCTCATCAAAGGTTCTCTCTCGGTCACTTCCTGCCAGTAAAGATCCTGATCCAAATTCAATAAAGCCCTAGAAACCAGACCGGATGGGGCCACCATATTACTCTCAAAAATAGCAAAAACCGTCTCAGGTAAAGCTTTAACCATACCTTGTCTTTCTATTAATACTACTCCATTAGAAGTAACCAGTTGTAAATTATAAGGAACATTATATACACCACTGTTAACATTTTGATTCTCCACTAAAGCTACCGCCGAATAAACACCGGGACTGACCTCAAAATACCTAGTCCATAAAATTTTTAAAGGTAAGACATCAAAAGAGCAAATACGCTCACAAGGCCCACCACAGTCCACTCCTCTCTCGCCCTGATTTTGAATACCATCAAAACAGCTTGGCTCCGGTAAATTAAACCAATAATAAAAACCACCAATCAATAAGAAAAAGATAATGATACTAGAGATATAACCTATTTGTCTTGATGTGCGCCAAGTGGACATAGTACTATCTAATTATAGATATTCTTCCGCCTAAAGGCAAAAACACTCCTTTTTAGGGAGTGTTTTTGTTGGATTAAACCCTCGGTTCTGGCGGTCAGCTACTTTCCCCATAAGAGTATCATCGCCGCTACGGTGCTTAACTTCTCTGTTCGGAATGGTAAGAGGTGTGACCACCGCGCCAAACCGCCAAAACCGAAGATTTAATCCGGGTCTGGATTAATCCAATTTAATCAATGCTTATTACTCACCAAAAGTGATTTTCAAATTTCCTAATAGGATTCGACGAATTAGTACACCACGGCTTAACGCATTACTACGCTTACACCTAGTGCCTATCAACCTGATTTTCTTCCAGGGGACTTACCGGGTTAACCCCGTGAGAGACCTCATCTTGCGGTGGGCTTCGTGCTTAGATGCTTTCAGCACTTATCCACTCCAAA
>JBJHBV010000007.1:0-17826 GCA_050485705.1 Candidatus Vogelbacteria bacterium | reverse complement strand
AATTCATACAGGGCAAAATCTGTAAAATGGTAATGAAGATGGGGTTCGTGCCACAAAAAAGTTCCAACCAATTGGTCACGATAACCGCCATCAAGACGATATATTCTCTGATACACATCTCTTTCTACATCTCCGGTTATATCTCTGGTACCGGGGTCAGCGATCAATTCCAGGGGTCCTCGACCTTGATTCCAATAAATAGTAGAAAATTTAAGATAAATACGGCCATTTTCAGCTTCCAAAACAACATCAGACGCCGGTAAAGGAACCAAGTCCGGCAATAGCTCTATTTCTTCTTTTACAAAATCTGCCACTTTAAACATGACTTCTTGATCAAAGAAAGCTATCGGGTTATTTCTAAATTGATCTGATCTTTCATCATTAAAACGGTTTATTAACATAGCCCCCACCCTGGCACGGCTAGCACCGGCAGGAATCAAGTATCTCCCGGAAACATAAGTCGGTTTCATAAAATCCAATTCTCCTATATAAAAAGAAGACATGGTCATAAAACTTTCAACCATCAAATCATCCCATTCAAAAAACTCCTGAAAAGCCTCTTTGATAAGAGTCTGATACTCTAGCCATTGTATTCCAGCAAAAGTTTGAGGAAAATAATTTATATCTTGTTCTGACCAATTCAATCTATCACCCAACAATAAAGCCTTTTGCTCTTTATTTAAACCGGGAGGTAAATCAACATATAAAGCTTCAGGATTCTGAAAAGTATGGATTATCTCCCGAAAAGACATATCTTCCGATAAAGAATAATATCCGGGCAAAACCATCATATCAACACGATTGACCAGAGATAAAACCCTAAAATAAAAAGGACTCCTTATAACACCCTCACGTCTTAGTCTTGAAGACAAAGCCCTAATATCATATTCAGATTCAATAAACACACCCTCAGACACCACCCTATCATCTAAAGAAAAAAATAAAAAATAAAAAGCTGCACCAACAGCCAAAAGAAAAATCAGAAAAAATAAAATAAGATTTCTTAAATTAAAAAACATTTTATACTCATAAGAGTATAACAAAAAATAAAAATCCGTGTAATTTTAATTAACAGCCTGACGCTTGGCTTTATTGCGATCGTTTTCTGTTAAATGCTTTTTTCTTAACCGTGTATATTTAGGTGTTATTTCCAAATACTCATCATCAGACATTATTTCCAAACCCCTCTCTATAGTAACGGGAGTAGGGGGGGTCAAAAGAATATTTTCATCTGACCCGCTAGCCCTCATATTAGTCAATTGTTTACCTTTTGTAGGATTAACTACCATCTCTTCGCCTTTAGAAGTGTTACCGACCACCATACCTTCATAAACCTCTTCGTTGGCTCCTATATACAAAATCCCTCTTGTTTGCAGATTGGCCAAAGCAAAACCTAAAGCTTTTCCGGAAGCCATAGAGGTCATAGATCCTACAGCTCGACGACTTATCTCTCCGGCATAAGGCTTAAATCCTATAACCCTACTAGCGAAGATACCTTCCCCCTTAGTGTCAACTACAAACTGATTGCGATACCCAAGCAAACCTCTAGTCGGACCCAAAAACAACAATCTCACCCTAGTTCCTTCTTCATTGATCTTCAATCCTGTCATTTGTACCGCACGTTTAGATAATTTTTCAATAATCACCCCTTGTGATTCAATCGGAGCTTCAATTGTCACCTCTTCAAAGGGTTCAGATTTTACACCTTCTATCTCTTTTATAATAACTTGGGGTTGAGATACTTGTAATTCATAACCTTCACGACGCATATTTTCAAGCAAGACTGCAATATGTAATTCTCCTCGACCGGAAACCTGCATTTCATCGCCGGTAAAACTAACTCTTAATCCAACATTTACTTCTAATTCTTTTTCCAGTCTTTCTCTTATCTGTCTACCGGTAACAAACTTTCCATCTTTACCGGCAAACGGACTATTATTAACCAAAAAATTCAAAGTAATAGTTGGCTCATCAACTTCAATGGAAGGTAAAACTGGTGTTTCCTCGCTATCACAAACCGTATCACCAATATAAATGTCAGGTAAGCCGGCCAACAAAACAATATCGCCAGCAGAAGCTTCAGGTACTTCTCGCCTAGCTGTACCTTCAAAAGTAAACAATTTATTAATTTTACCGGAAATCATGGTACCATCAGTTTTTTTAGAAAAAACAAGAGATCCTGTTTTAACAACACCTTCATAAATACGGACCACTGCTAATCTTCCTAAAAAATTATCATAATCTAGATTAAAAACCTGAGCTTTTAAAGGGCCAAGAGTATTATAGGGTGCCGGACTAACCTTATCTAAAATAGCATCAAGAAGTGGGTCTAGGTTTTGCCTAGGGTCATCTAGCTCTTTCATCGCTACCCCATCCTTACCGATAGCATAAATAGTTGTAAAATCTAATTGTTCATCACTAGCACCCAATTCTAAAAATAATTCAAAAATCTCATCATGAACACGAGCCGGATCTGCTGCCGGTTTGTCTATTTTGTTTAAAACAACAATCGGTTTGTGTCCTATTTCTAAAGATTTTTTTAAGACAAACCTGGTCTGAGGCATAGGACCTTCCTGGGCATCAACAATCAACAAAACCGAATCAATAGAATGAAGTACTCTTTCTACTTCTGAACCAAAATCAGAGTGACCGGGAGTATCTACTATATTAATCTTTGTATTTTTATAGACAACAGAAGTGTTTTTTGCATAAATGGTAATTCCTCTCTCTTTCTCCAAATCGTTGGAATCCATACTAAAACCTTCCGGTCCCACTCCGGTAGAACGCATAATAGCATCGGTTAAAGTGGTTTTACCGTGGTCTACATGAGCAATTATAGCAATATTTCTTATTTCCATTTTCTTTTAATTTACTGGCCAAAAATTTGCTCGACCGGCGAAGGTCGAGCAAAAAAAGACTAATGGCGGATATGGCCCTCATCAGGGGCCAAACTTGGATCCCTGTAGACATTCGGCCGAAACTCCATCCGCCCACCGCACTTACCACATCGACAATAAGTCAGTAAGGGTTCGGAGCGTGAATCTTGCGGAACTTCATTTCCGCAATCTACGCAAACCATATTTCCGTCAAACCAAGGCATCATTATCAGTCCTCCTCTAGGTTAGTTGCACCTTAGATAACCCGCTTTTTAATATACCACTTAATTAAATAAAATCCAGTCGGCATTGGCCCATCCCGGCTATATGCTATACTCGGAAAATCAAAATGGAGAATAAATCAACAATCAGAATAAACAAATATCTAGCTGATCAAAAATATTGCTCTAGAAAAGAAGCCGATAATCTTATCAAAAAAGGGTTAGTTTTAATAAATGGTAAAAAAGCAATTTTGGGACAGATGGTAAAAACAAGCGATCAAGTAAGAATTGTAAACCACAAAAACAATTACAAATACTACGCTTATTACAAACCGGCCGGTATTTTGACCGACAATAGCAATGACCGAGACTTAACCATTAAAGATAAACTAAAAATAAAAGGAGTATTTCCTGTTGGACGATTAGATAAAGAGTCTGAAGGATTAATCATTTTAACTAATGATGGGAGAATTACCGATCCTCTCTTAAATCCCAAAAAAGACCATCAAAAAGAATATTTAGTATCAGTCAAAGAAAAAATAAAACCAAGCTTTAAAACCAAGATGGAAAAAGGAGTCAACATTGAAGGCTATGTCACCAAAAAATGCCAAGTTAAAACCCTGGATGATTACACTTTTAATATTATTTTAACTGAGGGTAAAAAACATCAAATCAGACGAATGTGTGCCAATTTAGGTTACACTGTACGCACCTTGAAAAGGACACGAATCATGAATATAAAGCTTAAAGATTTGAAGCCTAATGATTACAAGACTATTGAGGGTGAAGAGTTAAAAAAATTTTTATCTCTGCTAGAAATATAACTATCTCTCCTGGTAATAAAACAATCTGACCAATCTTATGTCATTGAAAGAGATACTGGCCGGAAGGTTTTGCTTAACAGGTGAAAGCAAGATCTCTTGCCCTTTGTCTAATTCAGACAAGACAGAATAAATTTGCTTAAATTTCTTGGGTGGAATTTTTTTCTTCAGATGTCTGGAATCAAACCTTGGATCATCTTGCAAAATCTTCTCTAAATGACTGATTATAGTTTCAATAGATAAATTGCGCTTACGAGCAATATCAGTTAAAGACATTTTCTCAGATAACATTGCTTTTGTTTGATCAACTGTAGAAACTTTAACAGTCTTTTGCTGACCAACCTTCTCTAAAAACTTCTTATGTTCTTCTTCAATAAAAGATCGGGCCTTACTGATAAAATTTTGTTTTGTTTCTTGGGCTAAAGATTGGAAATAATTATCTATCTCTAGGGCTTCAGGGCTAATAGCCAACGCTTGATCACTTAAACCTTTTATCACCAAACCGGATATGCTTCTAACCCTAGATAAAGCAACATAACCCATACCGGACTCAAAAGCTCTAGTTAGATCAACTTCCAAAGAATCCAAACTCATACCCTGACTTTTATGAACCGTGATCGCCCAAGCTAGTCGCAGTGGAATCTGTTTGATTTCCGCCTTGATTTTTCCTTCTTCCTCTATGGACCAAGACATCGGCTCCACCTCAATCTCCCTTCCATCCATCAAACGTACTGTAGGATAATGACCACAAGTAACGACAGTACCTAAAGTACCATTGGCAAAACCAAGCTCAAAGTTATTTTTAACAAACATCACTTTAGCTCCCGGTTTCAATTGTAAAATTTCAGGAGCTAAACAATTTTTTACTAAACTTTGAACTAAACCTCTGCTCCCCTTAGAATTCATTTCGTATTCTACTATTTCTCCGGGAACCATCTTTAATTTCTCTTTATTTATTTTATCAACATCAATATTGTGAGTATAAAGCTTGGTTGGCTCAATTCCTGAATCTATGACACCCTCTCTCCTCTCCAGCAGTGTTTGCTTGTCTTTAGGAGACAAAGATCCCGATCTAATTGCCTGCAACAAAGACAAAAAAGACTCATCTGATTGTCTATATTGAGATTCTAAATATATGATCTGAAAATCAGACTGACCCCAAACCATAGAGCGATAAACAAACTCAGCCTTTTGATTAATTTTAGATACCGGTGGTAATTGTAGAAAATCACCAGCCAAGACCACCTGCACGCCACCAAAAGGTTTATTGTTGTTTTTAAAAAATCGCAAAATAGAATCAACCATATCAAGTTGATAATGATGAAGCATTGATATTTCATCTATAATCAAAACACCCACTGCAGAAATTTTTTTATTAAGATAAGACTTTTCCGAAAATTCCCTTAGATCATCTTCTGATATTTCACGTCTAACCCCGATACCCGACCAAGAATGTATAGTTTGTCCTCCCAAGTGAGTAGCCGCGATTCCAGTAGAAGCGGTGATAGCTACAGCAACCTCGTTATCCTTTAAGTACTTGATATATTGATTAAGAATATGAGTCTTACCTGAACCGGCAGGCCCGGTTAAGAGACAATTTTTTCCTGTTTTTAAAATATCTAAAGCTTCTTTACTGTTCATAAAATTTTAAAGCAACATTTTTTTAAATCTAAATTCTATCTGTCGATAATTTGGTACGGTTTTAGACACCAAATTCCAAAAAGCCGGGGAATGATTTAACTCTCTCAAATGGCAAAGCTCGTGAACAACCACATAATCAAGCATCTCAGAAGGAAGAAAAATCAACTTATAATTAAAATTTAAATTCAATTGATGGGAACAACTTCCCCACCTCGTCTTTTGGTTTTTAATGCTAACTTTTCCATAATTATAGCCATAGAACTGATTCCAATACACAACCTTGGAATTAATAACTTCTCTGGCTTTTACTTTATGTAAATGATAGTCTTCTCGACTACCCCAGTAGTCAAAACTGCGATTTGGTCTAAAATTTATTTTATTTAAAAAAGACTCTACTTTGCTTCTATTTCTGGAAAAAAAATGATGTCCAACCATCTCAGGCAACCAAAACGGCAGTCTCACCACCACCCGACCGGGCTTCTCAATCACCAAACCCAGACGTCTAAATCGTTTACTTCTTTCCACATGGTAATTAATTCCATTTTGACAAAACGTATTGCGCATTGGAATTTAATATTACAACAACTTTAGCTCAGCTAATAATTGATCTTGTACAGACTTGATTAATTCATCATCATACAAAGACAAAACTAAAACCTTTGGGTTTTCTTTCTCTAATATTTTTTTCTTTGATAAAATTTCTTTTTTATCTTGAGCTAAATCGGATTTGGTTAAAATAACTATCTCCGGCTTATGAGCCAAAGAGGGATCAAATTCAATTAATTCTTGCCTGATTGTTTTATAAGCCTTGATGGGATCAACTTCCTCAAAAGACACCAAATGGACAAGCATCTTGGTTCTTCTAATATGTTTCAAGAATTTATGACCCAAACCTTTACCCAAAGCTGCTCCTTCTATCAAACCCGGGATATCGGCTATTATAAAACCGTACAATTCACCCAAATTTGGTTCCAGAGTTGTAAAGGGGTAATCACCCACCTTACCATGAGCATTGGTCAAGGTGTTTAAAAGACTGGTTTTACCACTACTAGGAAAACCTATTAAGCCCAAATCAGCAATTAACTCCAGCTCAATCAAAAATTCTGCCTCCTCTCCAGGCTCCCCCAAAGTGAATTCTGTCGGTTTCCTGTTTCTGGAACTTTTGAAAGATTCATTACCCCTACCACCCTTTCCTCCTCGTAACAGTAATTTTTGATCCCCTTCTTTTTCTAAATAAATTTTTTCACCGGTTTTGAGATTTGTAATAATAGAGCCAACAGGTAAAGAAATATCTAAATCTTTACCGGCTGCCCCAAACAAGCTTTTTCCACCTCCGTCACCACCATTTTCAGCAGCAAAGCTTTTTTTATGTCTATATTTATAAAGCAAGTGAAGATCTCGAGTGGCCAGAGCATAAACACTACCACCTCTACCACCATCACCGCCGGACGGACCGCCAAATTCACGGTTTTTTTCATGTAGCCAACGAACAACCCCGTTACCACCTTTACCGGCCTTAATATTTATTTTTAATTCATCAACAAAAGCCATAGATCAAAAGATAACATGAAATAGGCAATAGGTCACTGGACTAAAAATACATTAACAATAAAGATTTTCTTTCATTGGGACCTTTAAACCAAACATAGAAAATATAAATACCAAAGATTAAACCGACCATTACAAAATAAGGAAGATAAGGCAACAAAAAATCAGACCAGTAAGCCCCCACAGCTATCCCAATAAAAATTAAAGATGTCTTAAAAATTAATATCTGAAAAAAGTTTAAGAAAAAAAGTTTGGGTTTTTTCATATTTAATCCATTAATTAATATCGTCGCAAAACGCCCTTCACAATTCCGCCTATTGATAAATCATTTTCTGGATACATATCCGGGTATTTATCATTAGCAGCCTCCAAATAAAGCCTTTTCTTTTTATCTTGTCGTAGATACTTCAAGGTCCACTCACCATCAATACAAGCGACGACAATAGAATCCACCTTAGCCTGCTCTTTTTTCTCTATTAAAACCAGGTCACCCTCACAGATTCCGGCATCAATCATAGAATCACCGGAAACTGTTAATAAATAAAAATTTTTCTTGTCACCCGACACCAAATAACTGTCCAGATTTAAAGTATCCAAAATATTTTCTTCCGCTAAAGACGGGAAGCCAGCTTGAACCGAACCTAAAATTTTGAAACCGGACCAACTATTAGCGGGGGTAACTCTCCCTTTTGAGTCTTTGATCAGCAATCCTTCTTCCACCCAAGAGTTAATCAATTTATATACAGAGTTCTTAGAGCGAAAACCAAACAAAGACATCATTTCCTTATAACCCGGCATTCTATTGTTATCCAGATAAAATTGGTGAAGTTTTTCTTGATATATTTCCCGACTCATATTTATTTAAAATTAAAATAACGCCAGCTAAAGAAAAAAGGAGAATCATATTCCAGCCACTTCATTTGAGACAACAAAGCTCGGTGTCTTAAAGCTTCTTTATGATAAGGCTGACCTTTGATGATCTTACTATCGATCAAAGTGTTTAACTTCTTTAATTCATATTCTATATTTTTTTGAGCTTGGGTTTTATTCATAACCACAGTATAAGTGAACTATGGTTCACCCGTCAAATAAAAACTGTGGATAAAATTAAATGGTTAGAGATTAATCTTTCCGAAGGTTATGAAAAACTTCAATTAATTTATCAATTATGATTTCTCTGTTTTCCTGGTCAAAATTTTTTATCTCTTTTGAAACTACCAAACCCAACCCAAGATCAATCAAATCAATCCCAAAAGTTAACTGATCCTCTCCAGACCGAGATCGAATCCCATCTGCGACAACCTTATCAGCCTCTGTTTTTTGAGCTTCTTCTAAAATTTTTGCAAAATCTTCTTCTCTTATTGGTCTTATTGGTTCACGATTTTCTATTTCCATATTTTTTTTAATTACTTTTTATCGCCATAAGAAATTCCGGAACGAGGATCAGCTCCGACATCAGCATCAGAACCATCTTCGTTTAGAATAATCATATTAGCACTACCCCAAGTCCCCTCTCCCACCACCACATCATGACCAATCCGACGCATGGCCTCAACAGTCTCTGTTGGAAAACCGTTTTCCATCTGCAAATTATTACGAACTTGATAGGAATAAACAGTGGAAGGAAAGGCGGTGGTCAAAAATCTGGGGCGAGATACTATATCTTGAGCCCCCAAACCAAACTCTACCGCTCTGATAAATTGCTGAACTTGACCTTGAGATTGAGTATCGGCCCCGGTATTGCCACCTAAAATATATAAACGACCGTTTCTAAAAGCCATATAAGGGTTAGAGGTATGTCTAACCTTATAACCCGGAGCCACCTGATTGGGATTACCTTCATCCAAAGCTAGAAAGCGCATCCTATGATTAATATGGATACCGGTATCTCCCACTACAAAAAATTGTGCTCCCAAACTGGTAGTTACCGCCGCTCCATTACCAAAACCATCAACCACATGAAAAGTTGTGGTATGAGCCAGATCAGGATCAAAAGAAGTCAGCAGACCGTCAGCTATTGGCCACAACATCACTTCATCCATTTTTATCCTCTGACTTTGTTGCAGGGCATGATTCTCGGACAATAATTGAGCTATCGGAACATTTACTCTATCCGGATCACCAACATGATAATAACGGTCGGCAAAAGCCAGCTTCATAGCCTCTGTTTGTAAATGAATAGCTTCGGGACTATCAGGCAAAAAAGCAGAGAAGTCATAATTTTTTAAGACATTTAAAGCCAACAACATAGTAATACCTTGACTATTGGGAGGATTCTGAAAAACTCTAATGTTTTCGTTATAATCAATAAATAATGGTTCTACTATTTGGGCTGAAAAATTTCTAAAATCATTTAAGGTCAAATAACCATTATTACGATCAGAGAAATCAACTATGGCCTCGGCAATCGGACCACGGTAAAAATAATCTCTAGCTGCCATAATTCCTTCCCTATGATTTCTGGCTGAAAGATAAGCATTAACCAATGCTTCAAAAGTATCAGCCATAGCCAATTGATATACGATATCACCCTCTTTAACCAATTCTCCCGCCGGGGCATAAATCTCCACTGTGTCAGGCCTAGCCAAAGTTACATCTCTCTGTCTCTCCAACCAATCAGCCATTTCTCGGCTAACAGGATAACCCTCTCGTGCAATTCTGATAGCCGGCGCTAAAACTTCGTCTAAGCCTAAAACACCATATTCACTCAACCACAACATCCAGCCATCCCAAGCTCCAGGAACATTGGCTTGATGCATCCCAACATCTCCCGCTCGACGAGAATAATCCGCTACTGTCACCTTACTGCCATTGGGCCCTACCCCATCTAAACTGGTCACTTGTTCATTTTGAGCGTCATAATACAGTGCCCAAGTACCACCACCCAATACACTTGAAAACCAAGGTTCAACCACACTAAGTACCGCCGCTACCGCTACCGCAGCATCGGCTGCACTTCCCCCGGCATCTAAAATTTCAATTCCGGCCTCTGTCGCCAACTGATGACTAGAAACAACAGCCTGAATATGCGTATTTTCTTCCCCCGGCTCTTCTGATTCCGCTTTATCTCCTAAATACCAGAATATTCCAGCTATTAATATAATAATGATTATCAACCACAATAGTTTTTTGATCATAATAAAATCTTAATCTGTCAAAGTTAGTAACCATTCTAACACAGAATAATGAGGTTTCTCATTTTTCCATCCACAAGATAAAATTTGCCAAAAATCAACCTTTTTGCTAGCATTTAATCATGCAGATCAAGAGTTCATTCTTCTTTTTCGGATTCTTTGGAATCTCCAATTAGGAGGGTGAGTTGGTACTGCTTTACATAAAAGAACAAATCGCCACCCTCCAAAGGTGGCGATTTTAGTTCATTAGGTCTTTGACAACCACAAACACGGAAACGAAAGGAGATCCCGCCATGTCCATTACTTTCTTAGGGCCTTGGGGGAGCACTTTCTCCCATTTGGCCTACGACAAAGCCGTAGAAATTTTTTGTCTTCCGGAAGCATGTCGGAAAAATTACATTCCGGCGAACAGCAACAAGGAAGTCTTGGAGCTCGTCACCGAACACCAAGGATACGGCTTACTAGCCGTAGAAACCCTTACTGGAGGCAGGATCAACGAGGGGATTGAATCTTTTATCAGACTCTTCACCTGCCACCACACCAGTCGTATTCCCCCAATCAAAGTGATTGGGGCAGTAACAATACCGCTAGACTTCGCTGTTCTCACTCTGAACCTGAACAAAACCCGACTGGAATCAATCAGGGGTATTCTGGGTCACGAAAAAGCCATTGAGGCCTGCAAAGAAAACATCAACAAACACGGCTGGGAAATTAAATCGGTATCCAGCAATGGTGAGGCTGCTCGCTTAGTAGCTGAGGAAGAAGACTATCAATACTTCGCCGCTCTGGCTCCTGCCACCGCAGTGGAGCAATACTCAAATCTGACCATCAGGAAAAAGGGGTTCCAATACGGGGATGCTTGGACCACTTTTGTGGTCATTACCGGTCAAGACAATAAGGCCCGACACCACCCAAACCCAACGGTGATAAGTGAATACAGAGCCATGATCACCTACAGCCTGCCTCACAAACCGGGCTCTCTGCTGTGGTCTTTGTTGCCCTGGCAACAAGCCGGCCACAATCTCCGGCAAATTCACTCAGCTCATGTCACCAAAAACAACTACCATTTCATCATTGAGATTGAGTTGGGAAAAACGGTAAGCTGGCGATGGAAACTGGCCACCAAAGGCTTCGGACTGCTTTGTCCCGATCATTGGATTCTGGGACCTTTTCCGGTCATTTCTGTGTAACCACCACAAAGCCCGTAATTACTTACGGGCTTTTCCTTTTAACCTAAAGTCCTAGCGAACAATTAAAGTGCCAACCATTCCATTTTCCCTATGCTGACCAACAGAACAATAATATTCAAACTCTCCCGATTCTTGGGCAGTAAATTCAAGAACCTCTGTCTGTCCATTCTGAAGAATGGAAGTAGCGACCCCCAAATTTTCTATCACTAAATCATGAGGCATGTCGCCGGTATTAGTAAACATAATTCTAACAACATCCCCCTGCTCAACCTCTATACTGGACAAAGAAAAACTGAAATCATCCCTGGCCTCAACGACAAATTCTCTAACAATTTCTTCTTCAGACAAAATCGGCTCTTCAGGAGCAGTAGCCGGCTTAGCCCAAAACCAAACCCCCAAAATCACCAACAACAAAACTATAACTACAATAAAAGTTTTATTCATAATATAAATTTATAATTTAATAAATCCAAACGACAAACGACTATTGTCGCTTAAAAAACACCGAACCGGAATCAAAAGCCATTGACAAAACCAGGTTTCCCTCTTGATCAAACATATAACGGTTAGACCTTAAGATCATTTCTTTAAAATCATCTTCTTGACTATCTTCACAATACATTTTTGTCATAGCTATATTGGTAAACTCAATATTCCTATCACCAGCCTGATAATTGCCGGCAATATTATTACAGTCAGTAGAGGCAGAAAATCTATTGTTATCCAAAAAAGTCAAAATAAAATCATCACTTCGTCTTGGTGTAATAATTTCATCATTGGGCAACAAGGTTTCTTGCCAAACCCAAACCGCAGACCGCAACCTCCCAACCGGAGTTACTTCTGGCGATGATTCTAAAAACTCTCTAGTAAAACCATTGAAAATAATCTCCTCTCCTCTATAGAGAGTAACTTCTTGTCCTTTATTCCATAAAATCAAATTACTGGTAGGACTTTCATAGCGAACTCCGGAAGCTGAAGGTACTTCAGACAATAAAGCCCCGGCAATGGTACTAGAGTACAACAAAGCTGTTTTTTCTATTTGATCATAAAAAACCAAAATATCATCTGTCTCTTCAAGATTGAAATAAGCAACCTCCAGGACAGGTATATCAATTTCTTTTTCTGCCCTATTTAAAACGATGGTAACACCTAATAAAATCAACAAAATGATTACCGCCGAGGTTAAAATAATTTTACTGCGCTTACTCATACTTATCTTAGTTAATATATTAAACTTTATTATTTAAATAATAAAAAACCCTTCGTAAAACATCTTTAGCCTCAGGAAAAGTAAGTTTCTCTAAAGCTGTTTGATAATCAAACCAACCGGCTTCCAAAATTTCTGCTTGAAAATCTTTCGGTATAGCCAAAAAATCATCATCTACTAATCCAGGAAAATATTTGACTGTCTTTTCATATTTTAACCCGTTTTGGCTAAAAGTATAAATCTCCACCAAGGGGTTATTTTCATCTAATTTTACCCTTGAAATACCGGTCTCTTCTTGCAATTCTCTTTTAGTTGTCGTTATTTCGTCTTCTCCTTCTTCCGGATGACCCTTAGGAAAACTCCAATGACCCTGGTGATGTAAAATAAGTAAAAACTTATACTGATCACCGATAGTCAGAATAGGAATTACTCCTATGGATTTATCTTTTAAAATATCAGTCATATTCAAATATTATTGATAACATAGTCTGCTCTAGCCTCAGGATCAAGAACGGGCACCATCACAGGATTATAACCAAAATAAAGATAAGCTTCTCTGATTGCCTCATGAAGAGCCTTGGCCATAAGCTCATTTTCATAACGAACAGAATCTGTTTCGTAAGTACTTAAAGGATCTAATATAAAAACTTTTTTATACCTAGAACGAGCATTTTCATTAATTATTTTTGGTGATGACACCCCGTCCAACAAACAATAAGCATGACCATCAACCAAAGAACGATCAAAGAATATATTATCTCCACCCACTTCCTCCTCCCTCACCAGTTGCTCCAAAGCAACAGCCTCTTGAAACTTAAATAAATTTTTCCAAGGTAAAACATCACTCATTTTTTTCTTCTCTTTTTCAATAATCAATCTGGCAGTCTCCGAGACGACAACATAACCCCTATCTCTTAAAACATTAATGAGTGTTGTCTTACCAACACCCGGGCCCCCAGACAAGACAAAGCGATTCATATTGAATTTATATACCAGCTGGCTCCTTAGCCACCGCCAAAGAAAATTTTTCCACCACCAAATTAACGATAAAAGCGAAAACTATCGCCGTAATATAGAAAGTTATCATCTGCCAATAAGCTAATTCTATATTTGGGAAAAAATCAATAAAAGTTATGGACAACCAAGAAACAATAGAAATAGAACCACAGATGGTGGCTATTCTACCCCATCGTCCCGCCAGAGGTAAGACTCCTTTCCTCAACCCATTCATCAATCTCCGAGTAAGTGGTCCCGACAAAAAGGCTCCATTTATAATCAAAATACTAACCACCGTCTGAGCAAAAAAGAATCTGGGAGCCAATTCCAAAGCCTGATCAAAGACCAGAGTCACACTTAAAAAATCCAAAGCCAGACCAACCCAGATAACCTTGCTGATTTGAGGGAAAAAAGGAAAGATAACACTTTGTAATTTTAAAGAACGTCTGGAAGAAAGAAACAGAAAATCCAAAGTTAAAACGGTTCCCACTGTCATGATGGAATGAAAACCATGAAAATAAAAAAATATTTGATTGGAACTAAAAACCTCTCCCGTCCAAGCGTATAAACTTATCAAAAAAGAAACCACCAAAAAATTAATAGCAAAAAACCAAGGCAAATAACTTCTGAATAAATCACGACGGCTCACATAAAGAAACAAACCAGACAAAGAAAATAAAAGCCAAAAAATATAAATTGGAAAAGTTATTTGATAAGCTTGAATAGATTCAACCAAAGTCGGATATAAAGTAACACCCTCATGTCCAAAAACAGGCAAAGAAGAAATAATCACCAACCAAAAACCCAAAGCTAAAGTCATCCCGGCAAAAAACAAAAACAACAACCTTTCCCCAACCCACCGTAAAATAATTTTTTCTTGTTCTGATTCTTTTTTTCTGGCTACCAACAAAAAGACGAAACCCCAAAGAGAAGTAGCCCCGGCCAAAGCCAAACCCACCTGACGACCAAACCCTGCAAATTCTAAAAATTCCATGCCAAACATAATCAAGCTTTCCAAACAAATAATAACACCCCTAAACCATAAAAAACTTTAGCTAAAGTCCAAAAGGTAAAAGTTTCTGATTGATAAATATAAAAGACACTAATGAGCATTAAAAATCCAGACAGAATCAAGATAATTTCAAAAAATTGAAATAAATGAGAGGTGATTAATGATTCTTTTTCCATAAATTAATCTTACTACAAAAAACTTTATGACACCTAAAGATAATCCACACCAAACCAAAAAAGCCTCGGCTCGGGATGAAAATCCCAAACCGAGGCTAGTGATGATTAGTGAGTGACAACCCACTCCAGGGTGTCACCGGCCCGGAAAGGAACGATCCCGTTATACTCAGGCAAAACGGGCCAAGAACCCTCCGTCAAGTAGATAGAGCCCTGATTCGGGGGTAAGCCGTAGAACTTAGCCCCAAACTCTGCGGTAAAGGCTTGGAGCTTGTCCAAGCTTTTGTGTTGAGCAAAGAACTCGTACAAAACCGGCAACAAAACCGGCGCAGAATACACCCCCGCACACCCGCAAGATGACTCTTTCCGACCGCGAACATGAGGGGCCGAGTCGGATCCAAAGAAAAACTTGGGGTGCCCAGCCAAAACCACATTTTGCAAAGCGAAGCGGTCCTCCGGTCGCTGAAGAATTGGCTGACAGTAATGGTGAGGATTGAGCCCCTCATGACCCTCAGGTCCCACCCATGACAAGACATCATGCAAAGTCAAAGTCAGATGGTGAGCGGTAATGGTCGCCGCCACATTGTCCGGCAATTCAGACACTGTCTCCACTGACTCCTTGGTGGAGATATGCTCCATAACCACCTTCAGATTCGGGAAGTTCTCGACAATACCCCGCAGGGTGACCAGAAAATCCTTCTCCCGATCAAGACAGAAGGATGTTGGCTCCTGGCCATGAATCGACAAGACCAACCCAACCTTCTCCATCTCGGCCAAGACCGGATAAAGCCGAATGAAGTCACTGACCCCATTTTGACTGCCGGTGGTGACCCCTTTGGGATAAACCTTGCCGGCGAAGACAATACCGGACTCCTTAGCCTGGTAAATCATCTGCGGGGTCGTGTCATCCGTAATCTGGATGGTCATCAGGGATTCAAATTGGCGAGCAAAGCGAGTAGTAGGGTTATCCTCAAACCCAAAAACCCGAGAAAGCTCAATCAGAATCTCATCGCGATAAATTTTTGCCTCCCTCGCGGTGAGAATCGGGGGGTTAACATTGGGCATGATGATTGCCCGCCGAAACTGTCGGGCCGAATAATAGACGGCCCACGGCAGTATGTCACCCCGACGAAGGTGAAGATGAAAATCGTCGGGGGCCTTCATGGTGAAGACTTTCACTGTCTTTTCTCCTTATTCTTAATTTGTTTTCAAGCTCTACTGTCGACCTCGACAGCTTCCGAAATTACCCTACCTTAAAAATTTTTAAATATCAAACAATTTTTGATTGACTTATTTTCCATATTGTATTATAGTCATAACAGCTTGAGATTCTCGTGTGGAGCTCTTAAGTGACGAAAGAGCTTTTTTCTATCGGATTATAATCCGCACACATTAAATTAAACGCATAATGTACAATACTAATACTAGCCGAAATAATCGGCGCAGTTCTTCTGGTGGTTACAACACCAACAGACGACCATCAAGTACTAATCGTCAAAACAATTTTAGACGATCAAGCTCTACCGGCTCTAATTCCGGTGGGCGTCGTTTTAGTGGAAACAGAAAACAACAAACCTTTGATGTTTCCAAATTTATTAACAAAAATCCCACCGCTCCAACCCCGGAAGAAACTCATGTTCCAATTCATGAATTTAAAGATTTTAAATTAAAATCTGAGCTCCTAGCTAATATTGAAAAAGCCGGTCTTTTTGCCCCCTCCCCAATCCAAGATCAAATTATCCCTCATATTTTAGAGAAAAAAGATGTTGTTGGACTGGCCAATACCGGAACCGGTAAAACAGCCGCTTTCTTAATTCCTTTAATTGACCTAACTTTAAAAGACAAGACTCGTCAAACCTTAATCCTCACCCCGACCAGAGAGTTGGCTATTCAGATTGATACCGAACTACGAAAAATAGGCAGTGGAATGAAATTAATATCCACCATTTGTGTCGGCGGAGCCAATATTGCCCCGCAAATTCGCTCTCTACGTCAAAAGAATCATTTCATCATCGGTACTCCGGGAAGAATCTTGGATTTGATTGAACGCAAAGTTTTAAAACTACACGAGACCAACACTGTAGTTTTAGATGAAGCAGATCGAATGCTTGATATGGGTTTTGTTTTACCAATCAAACAAATCATTGCCTTCACTCCAGCCGAGAGAGAAATTCATTGTTTTTCAGCCACCATGGCCCCAAACATTGAAAAACTAATCAATGAAGTGTCCAAAAAACCAATCATTGTTTCAGTAAAGAAAAAAGATATTACCAGCAACATTGAACAAGATGTCATCCGTTATCAGCACCACAACAAATTCTCTCAACTAACTGATCTATTATTAAAAGAAGATTTTACCCGAGTGATAATCTTTGGCTCAATGAAGCACAGTGTTGAAAAATTAAGCAAAGAACTCAACCATCACGGCATCAAGTCAGACTCTATTCATGGCAACAAATCACACCCCCAAAGACAACGCGCATTAAAGCGTTTTAAAGATGGGGAAACCTTAGTTTTGGTCGCCACCGATGTCGCGGCCAGAGGAATTCATATCAATGATGTCTCCCATGTCATCAACTACGACCTGCCCCAAACCTACGAAGACTATGTTCACCGAATTGGCCGAACCGGCCGAGGAACCAAACATGGCAAAGCCCTAACCTTTGTTCAAGGGTAAACAACTAAAAACAAAAAGACCGTCAAATTTCTTGACGGTCTTTTTTTAATAAATTTGTAAATTGTTTAAAAATGCTGTTCATGTTTTTTAATTTAATCACATTTCCAGGCAGAAAAAAAGCCTCGGTTCGGGATTTGTATACCAAACCGAGGCTGTGATGCGCAAACTGGAATCTAGATGGCTGGGTCTCAACCTCGCCCGGTGATCTTCCTCCAAATCCGGCTAAAAAGACCTTGGGGGCTTTGAGGAGGGACCAGATGCGGACATGGGGGTATCGGTCCGTCTATTGGCCCCTTAACTAAAGGACAAATCCCCGTTGCCATAAGATTA
>JBJHBV010000006.1:0-18767 GCA_050485705.1 Candidatus Vogelbacteria bacterium | reverse complement strand
TTTTCAGAAACACCACAAAAATCACAAAAAAACTTCATCATCAATTTAATCATTTTTGGATCACTGTTTGAAAATTCAACATTTCTTTTGTGTTTAGATTTACTACCTTCGGCCCAATATAGAGCCACACCAACAAAAAACAAATCATTTCTTTTTATATTTTTTATTTCAACATAGGCCTTATTAATAATTTTTTTTCTTTTTATTTCTTCATTTTTCAAACGAGAAAGACGTCTATTCTCTACAGCCTCTGTGGTATATGAATTCATCTTTAGTCTGGATTTTTGAATATTATCAAGCTGAACATCTCTTACCCACAAACTAACTGAACTCTTCGAAACACCCAATTTTTCTTTAATTGAATTTAGTGACCAACCTTTCTTTCTTAACTCTATTGCTTTATTTTTTTCTATTAACCTCATAAATACATATTAACATAAGTATAATTTATGAGTACATATAATAGTTGATTCTGTTTAATATATTGTATATACTAGACAAATGGGCGCTTAGCTCAGTTGGCTAGAGCATCTCATTTACACTGAGGAGGCCGGGGGTTCGAGTCCCTCAGCGCCCACCCATTTCAAAAATCACTGGTAATATGTTGCGCGCGAAGCGCGTGGTAAAATAGAGACACCAATATTAAATAGATCTTGAGGTTAATTCTTTGGATTTTATATAAAAAGAAAATTAACCTACTGAGGTTTATTTTTTATTAAATTTTCTCCCCATAAATGCCAAACGGTCATCAAGCCATAACAATACTTAGCCTCACCATTTGAATTAGTAGTTAAACGTTCTAAAGGTCTGGCGACGTTACCAGGTGAAGAACCTTCAACAGTAAAATCATAATTAGGGGCCAGATTACCAATTGTATCTTTAACAACAAGTGTATAACATCGGTCTTCATTATTATATTCTCCTAAATATACAATATATTCCTTTTCAAATTCAAAAGATCCGAAAAGATCGTCTTGAAGCGCTCTAACATCAAGAGTCTGCGCTGTAATTCTATATGAATAATTACGGTTTGTAGGTAAATCATGTAGAATAACATGATGATTTGTACCAATACCGTTCTGTGATTCATAAACACTATCATCATGTCGCAATATAAGACGAGAACGTGCAGGAATAGTGGTTTGCCATTCTATGGTCGCTCGGTCTTTCCCTACACTCTGTGAGACATCAAATATCTGAAGCATCTCTACAGACCCAGACCCCGGGATCGTCGGCGTGTTAATTAGATAAGGCGTAACAGGAACTGTTGATGTAATTACCGGAGTTTGTACAGTTGAAGCACTAGAAGAAGGAACAGTTCCAATAGGAGCAAATTCTTCTTTCTCTGTATCTTTTATATCTTCTACAATTACTACAACCTCATCATCTACTTGAGTGACTGGAAAATTTTCCTGCATAGAAGGTGTCCCACTCAAAATCGTACCAATTAATAAAAACAGAGATCCAATAACGCCAAAAGTTTTGGAGGTAATATTTCCTACAAAATCAAACATATCTTTGACAATATAACATTATTCATAATATGTCTATTCCTACAGACAATCTCTGTGCTTTAAACTAATTTAAAACAAAAAGCATCCAAAACTAGTATTTTTTGTTTGTCTTCAAAACTTGCCCTTCTACTCATCTTAAGAGGCCCATCAATCTAACCCTCTTAGTAGGAATAGGTGTCAGCTCACAAATTCGCTCCGCTCATAAGTGGCTCCTACCCGGGCTCGCCTCCTTCGACAAGTTCAGAATGGCTCCACCTTTCGATTCCCCACGCAAGCAAAACAGCTTGCTTGCTCTCCAGCTAGTCACTTATTTCATTCGTGCCTCCCTAAACGGGCCATACCTCGAACTTTGGACTTTTTGAGTATAGTAAAGAGTCTTCCATGTGTTTGGGAAGTTAATTCTGTCTCAAAGAAACAGAGTTTCTTTGAGTAGTTTTAGGATAGTAAGGGAATGGGAGGATGATAAGGAGGGAAGATTTGCGGTGGGGAGTAAATGTCACTATGTCCAATTGACAGATGCATATTATTGTGCTTCCATTACTTTAGTATAGAACCAAGACAACCAGAAAGGGAAACCCAATGAGAACGACAAGTCTCTACGAACATGAGGAGGTCAAGTCCTCCTACACCTATCCAAACGAGTACGACGGCCCCAAGCCGATTAAGGAACAGATCACGACACTTGCCGAGATTCTGAATCTTGATCCGACACACGCGCTCAAATATGCAGAAAATCTACCGGAACTTCCGACTGGAGCCGAGGGATGGTTTGCCATTCCTTCGGATGATGGACTCAAGAAGCTCTTTCCGAAGATCGAAGACGATGTCGAGCGCTATTGCGCTGGTGTCAGGCTCGTCCACGAGAAAATCGCTGGTACGCGCAATTTCTGCAACTGTCGTGACGAACAGATCACACCTGCTCACGTGCGGGTTCACGCCCTCACAACACACGCGCTCGAGTCTTTGACCAAGCACCAGCCCGGTGACATTCTTGTAGTGGCGGCACAACTCGGCATGCGTCATCGCGGCCGGTCATCTCGTCGGGCACGCGAGTGCTTCGAATTGAACGAGTTCGGTCTAAACTCACTCGCCGTCGGCTCCGTCATTCTGACACATCCTAATCGATTCTTCCATTGGGGAGAACTGGGCATGAGTTGCTCAGGTGAAGGGTTCAACAATCCTTCCAGTGGCCACTTCGATTTCACCCCGGTCTTTCGTTTAAGTGCGGGGTCTATAACATTTGATGCAACTTGGTGCGGATTCGCTACGGAGATCTATGGCCCTGCCTCGGCCTTCCTCCCCTAACCATCTGTCCTGCACACGGACAACAAAAGGCTATCCCTAACGGATAGCCTTTTCTCTGATCGTGTAAGAAGACTTCTGTAAAAGCGGAGCTGGCACAGAGAGGCCATCGTTTGCTCCAATCTTGGTGTGGTTCGAAGACAACCAAGACGAACGGAGGACAAACGATGACCATGCACAAGGATGACGGGTACTTGGACGCGATTCAAGCTCGGATGGACGGGGACATGTTCAAGGCGATGCTGGAGGTAATGGCGCGCCGGGTGATGGAGGAAGAGATCGCCCGCCATCTTGGCGCGGAGCGCCACGAGCGCACGACGGCGCGCAAGGGCCATCGCAACGGGTACAAGCCGCGTACGCTGAAGACGCGCATGGGGGAACTGGCGCTGGAAGTGCCTCAGACGCGCGGGGTGGAGCCCTATTCGCCCCTTTTGTTCGCCAAGTGGCAACGCAGCGAACGGGCGCTGCTGACGGCCTGCGCGGAGATGTACTTCCAAGGGGTGTCGACGCGCAAGGTGAAGGAGGTGCTGGAGAAGATGGGCGGCTTCGAGCTGTCGGCTTCCACGGTGTCCTGCGTGGCCCAAGAGTTGGACGAGCAGCTCACCGCGTTTCGCCAACGGCGCTTGGACGATCACACTTGGCCTTACCTCATTGTGGATGCCACCTATGTGAAGGTACGCAAGAAGGGCCGCGTGGTGAGCCAGGCCGTGCTCGTGGTGGCCGGGGTGAACGACGAGGGCCGCCGTGAGATTCTCACCTGGCGCGTGGCGGACGTGGAGTCCGAGGACACCTGGACCGAGGTGTTCCGCGAACTCAAGCAACGCGGGGTCCAGGGCGTGCAATGGCTGGTCTCGGACGGCCATGCAGGCATCCAGGCGGCCCTGCGCACCCAGCTTGCCGGCGTGAGCTGGCAGCGGTGCTGGGTGCACTTCATGCGCAACCTGCTGGCCAAGGCCGGTCACAAGCACAAGGACGCCCTGGCCAAGGAAATGAGCGCGGCGCGCCGGTTCGACGACACGCGCATCTGCATGGCCGAGGCCGAGCGCATCGCCGAGCGCTGGGAAGGGACCTATCCGCGCGTGGCCACGCAAATCCGCGCGCAGTTCGAGGAGACCCTGGCCGTGCACGGCCTGCCCCGCGAGCACCGCCGGCGCGTGTACACGACGAACATGATGGAGCGCGTGATGAAGGAGATAAAGCGCCGCACGCAGGTGGTGGGGATCTTTCCCAACGAGGCCTCCTGCGACCGGCTGGTGGGCGCGCACCTGCTCGAGCGCCAGGAGAAGTGGCACTGCGAACGCGCGCGTTACCTCATGATGGAGCACCTGGAACCGGTGGAGGCGCCGCCATCCAAACGAACACGCAAGCGGGCCGCATGAAGAAGGAAAGCGAATGAGCACTATGCTTGACCCCCTCCTCCGGAGGAGGGGGTCAAGCAAGCGGAGGCACTCAGCCTAAACCAAAAACTTCGCACACACCGAGAGACTTTTACAGAAACTTCTTGACACAGGCCTTTTCTCTTGCTTCACAATTTTTGAAGTAAAATAGGGAGCCTTTGCCTTGCAACGCAAACCCTCACACCATGGCGTGCCTCCCCGGTAGGAATCGAACCTACATTAAGAGCTTAGAAGGCTCTCGTTCTATCCATTGAACTACGGGGAGAATACTACAAGAATATACTAAAGCTCTTCCTCTTGGTCAATTTCTTCTTCTAAAATTGCAGGTGGCTCAACCACCGCCTGACGCATAAGCAATATTTCCAGAGCTCTATCTAATCTCCTTTGATCTAAAACAGCCTCACTGGTTTCAACCCCCAAGACCCTATCAACATCTTGCAAATATATATAAATATAAAAATGTAACGAAGACACTATCACCAAAAGAATAACAAAAATAACCAAAAGAACAGTCCAGGCCCGATGAGGTTTAGGGTTAAAAATAAATTTATCTCTATCTGGTTTTAAAGTAAATTTACTAAACATGATTTATTTTTTTTCAAAGCTTAAAATCTCCATTTCCATTTGAACAACTATCCTGTTTACCAAAGTATCCGCAATATCCGGCAAAGCAATCATCCTTGACTCCCAAGTAAAATCACCAAAACGGGTAATAAAATTTGCCTTTTCCAAACTATCAAAAAAAGACAAAATTTGAGATTCTCCCCCCTCAACCCTTAAAGAAATTTTAATTGAATCAGCTACCTCAACATTATTAATATTCAAAACAACTCCAACCAACCTAGCTTTAGCTTCAATGGATTCTATTAGAGCAATTAAAGAATCGTTATCGTAGAAAAAGGAAGATAGAAAACTTCTCTCCAAAGATGTTTGGTTGTAGAAATCAGTTAAAAAAGCTCCGGACAATCTCTCTTCTTCCAGTCTGGCAATATTCCTATTTTTTTGGGCTACCAATTCCGCCTCTTGAAAAACCAAATAAAAAAACAAAAACCAAACAACCAAAAACGACAAGTTTGCCAAAGTAACATAAAGAATTATTTTTTTGTTTTTTTGAATAAATTTCATGTTATTTGTTTGCCAATATTTTTATAGAAAAAACACTATCAGTCTCTCTAATCAAATTGGAAACGGGAGACTCCACACTAATAACATTCGGTTTAGATCTTAGATTATCAACTAAAACTATTAATTCAGTCCTAGTAGAAGCAAGGCCATTGATTGTAATTTGTAATTCATTTCTACCAACCGACTCAACCCTGATATTGGAAACAGAAATACCGGTAGTAATAACCGACAGTATATCTTCCATAACAACACTGGGTCTGAAATAGCCATCATCAGAAGCTATAATCAGATCCACTCTTTTACTATCCAAGGAAAGTTGTCTTTCCATATTAACCAAATTTGCGTAATCACCACCACTACCGGCCAGAAAATTATCCAAACTATCACTCCTTATCAATAAAACAAAATAAAAGGCTATCATCATCACTAAACCAATAAACAAGACAAAGGACAAAATAATCCCTAAAACCACCGACACCCTAAGACAGTAGTCAACTATCAGCTCTTTCTTGAATTTTTCCGGCAGTAAGTTAATCATAATTTCTTAAGGCCAAACCAACAGCAGTGGCATAACGACCGGAATTATTAAAATCTATCTCCGGGATCTCATCCTGAAAAGAAAAAACGTTTTTCCAAGTATTACCCACCTCTACTTCCATTTCCAAATTAACCGACAAATAACTATCCAATCCAATCAAGGTGGACTGACCTCCGGTTAGAATAATTTTATTGGGGGTTTGCTCAGATCCGCGATGAGTTCGGATATAGTCTTTCACTCTGCGAATTTCATCCGCCAGAGCGGAAATGACAGGAACAATAGAATAAAAAAGTTCTTTTGTTTCCCCTGATCTTAACAACCCTTTCTCCACCTTCAATCTATCAGCTTCCTCTTTGCTGATTCCAAGGTGTTTAGTGATACTTTTAGTGATATCTTCTCCTCCCAAATTGGAAACAGTAGAAGTAAAAGAAACCACACCATCAATAACAACAGCAAAACCCGCTCTCAAACGACCAACATCCACCAAAAGAACTTTACCTGTCTCGTTTCGTCCAATAAGAGACCTAGCCTGAGCCTGAGCTTCTATCTCAAAAGCCATAGGACGAAAACCCGATTCACACAACAGAGAAAAATACCCCTCCACCATTTCTCTCGGCATCACTGAAACCCCCAAAGAATAATCATCTTGATTATTTTTCGGATATTTCAAAATTTCATAATCAAAGACAACTTCAGGTACCGGTAACGGAACATGCTGATCCAAAGCCAACTCAATACTTTCCCTTAATTCACTTCTTTTCATTGAAGGAAGGGTCATATTGACCACAAAAGCTTGTTCTTCCGGCAAAGAAACGGCTATTTCTTTTAATTGATGTTTAATTCTAAAATCAATTAAAAAATTTTTTAATTCTTCTTTATTTACAATCCGCCCATTATTGATCAACCCGATTGGAATTTTAACCCCACCATAACTATCCAAGCTCAATCTTTTACCAACTGATTTCAATTTAATGAATTTAACTGATTGCTCCGATATATCCAAACCAACAACCGGTTGTGACAAATACTTTGGAACGGGAAAAAGTCTCAAAAAAGTATTAGTATGCATTAATGTTAATTATAACAATCTTTAGAAGAGATAAAAGTAAATAATCAAGAAAAGTAAACCTAAAACAAAAACAAGAGCCAAATAATTAAAGTAACGATACATCATTCTACCCATAGTTGGACCGAAACGATTCATAAACAAACCGATAATCAAAAAACGCAAACCTCTACCTAAAATAGAAGCGAGAATAAAAATAAACAAATCTATCCGAAAGAAACCAGCCCCTATAGTGAAAACTTTGTAAGGCACAGGAGTAAAAGCAGAAATAAAAATCGCCCAAAAGGCATTACGAGAAAATAGTTCGCCTACATAAATCATTTCTTCTTCCAGAGAATAAAGAGCAACCAACCACTGGCCAACAGTCTCAAAGAAAAAGAAACCGATCAAATATCCAAACAAAGCCCCCAAAACAGAAGCTACCGTAGTCAAGCCGGCATAATAAAAATATTTTTGCGGAGCAGTGACTAAAATGGCAATTAAGACAACGTCCGGCGGAATCAGGAAAAAAGATGATTCAGAAAAAGACACTAAAAAAAGTGTCCATTTAGCTTTAGCCCCCCGACTATGACGCAAAACCCAATCTCGGAAGATATCACGATAATTATTTAAATTATGAAACCAAGAAACAAACATGACTAAAAATTTTTATCAATAAAACTAGAGAGAATTAAGGCAGCAGCTCTGGCATCATAGTTTTTATCTCGACCGATAATTCTTTCCGCTTCTTTACTGGAAAGTGTTTCATTTTCGTAAACCACCGATAAACCGGATAAATTTTCTAATTCTTTTCCCAAGACTTCCGCTTTAACCAAAATAGGATTAGCTTGGCCTTTATAGTCAATAGATTTACCAATCACGACTCTCTCTATCTCCTGCTCTTTAATTACCCCAAGTATTTTCTTTACCGCTTTATCATCATTGGCTATGACCTCCAAAGGTCTCGCAAACCGCCCGGTACTATCAGTGATAGCCAAGCCGATCTTCTTACTGCCATAATCTATACCTAAAAGACGCATAATATAGATAATAGCATTAAGATTGTTTTTCCTGAATTTTTTGCTAAGATAAAGGGCAAATGACTGAAGTAGAGTTATTAAATTTAATTAGTGAATACTGGCTAATCTTTTTATTCTTAACTGTTTGGTCTTTAGTTTGGAAAGGCTTAGCCTTGTGGCGCTCAGCTGGCCGCAAAGACTTAATCTGGTTTATCATCATCTTGATAGCCAACACGGTCGGAATTTTAGAGATTATCTATTTATTCCTAACCAGGAAAAAATAAGGTCAATAATTTAATAATTTTCTGGTATACTGGGTTAGTGAAAGAATACCAAAGAAAACCTAACACTGAGTGTTTAATTTGCAAAAAGAAAATCTATAAAAGACCTAAGGAGATACTGAACAATAAAAACAGGGTCTTCTGCAGTATGTCATGCTATGGTATCTCTTGCAGAAAAGAAAAACCCTGTCTGGTTTGCGGAAAACCAATTTTATCTGGAGAAAATAAAAAGACCTGCAGTAGGGGCTGTTCAAATAAGCACAGAACTGGTATAAAATATAAGATCAATAGACCCAGAGATAAGGTTAAGGATCTCCGGGCGTTAAAAACAAGATTACTAAACGCCAAAGGAAAAACTTGTGAAAAATGTGGTTATGATGTTTATCAAATATTAGAAATACATCATAAAGACAGGAACAGAAATAACAACGAACTAAACAATTTGGAGTTACTCTGTCCAAATTGCCACACCACAAAACATTATTTAAAGAGAACTATTGAAAAATAAAACACGGAGGGGTGCGGAGAATGGTATTCCAGCAGTCTTGAAAACTGTCGCCCTCACGGGCTTGTGGGTTCGAGTCCCACCCCCTCCGCAACTAACAGCTAGCATGAGAGTTGGCAACTTGCTATATAAATTTTAGCGTTTACGATAGAATAAAAATATGAAAAATAAAGGATTGATAATTTTATTGGCAGTAATTATTTTAGGACTAATCGGTTACATCGTTTTTAATACTAACAATAATCAGACGAGTGAAGATTTATCTGAGGAAGAGCTTGAAACATTCTTCCGCCACCACACGATTGCAAACAATAACGCTGTCGCTATTAAGTTAAACTTTACTGTTCCACAACCGGGAACAGCTTATTTGGGAACAATTCATGGCTACCCAGACAATGTATCTGTTTGTGAAGAATTAATTGCCCCATATAATGAAGATTCTTCACTTACCATCATTCCTGGAGGAACTTACTATTGCGAGGTATTAAGATCTCAATAATCAGTCTAAATTTGTATGAATATTTTATGTATCCAAAAGAATTTATCAATAGTGTTCTTATAGCAGAAATCGGTCTGATAAAGACTAAACATCCATATCTTGCTTTTGCTTTAATATGTAGTGGAATAGAGTTCCTTGGCAAGTGTCTATCTAAAGAAGATTGGCAACACTATAAATCCAATGGTTATTATTTCAAATTTGCCATTGAAGAACTTATGCCAAGATATAAACCCTTAAAAGAAGATCTCTACCAAGATTTACGTAACGGGATGGCGCATGTTTTACTACCTAAGAGCAAGATAGCTCTCACACAGATAAGCCATGACAAAAATGGAGAAATCACCCCAGGAAATCACCCCTATAAAAAAGATGGTCATTATATTCTACTTATTGAATACTTTTACAATGATTTTGTTGAGGCCTGCAAAAAGGTTATAAGGAAAAAAGAAAAGCATGTAAAATCTGACAAATATTTCTGTAAATTGTTAAATATTCCAGACTAACTATTTTAGAGTAAGATGCTATTAGAACCTTAATTTTCTAGAATGAAAAATATTAAAAGTGCCTTACAAAGCTTGAGTGTCCATGGTTCCAACCCAAGGTAGCCCGCCAAAAGTGTATTAAGTTTTAAACCTGAAGAAACTATAACTCCCGGCGTTTAAGTAGCATGGCGTTGAAAGCGACAATGACGGTTGAAGCGGACATAAAGATGGCAGCCACCGCCGGCTCCAAAACAATCCCCCAGTAAAAGAGAGCGCCACCGGCAACAGGTAAAGCCAAAACATTGTAACCGGAAGCCCAGAAAAGATTTTGGATCATCTTGGAATAAGTGAGCTTGGATAAATGAATAATCTTGGCAATGTCCCGCGGGTCATTTTTCACCAAAACAATACCGGCCGACTCTAAAGCAACATTAGTTCCGGCTCCAATCGCAATACCCAAATCAGCGGTAGTTAAAGCCGGCGCATCATTTACTCCATCTCCCACCATAGCGATCTTCAAGCCCCGAGCCTGGAATTCACTAACTCGCAGAGCTTTTTCCTCCGGTAAAACTCTGGCTAAATATTCGTCCATACCCAATTCACGAGCCACAAATTCGGCCACCTCGGCTGAATCACCCGTTAACATAGCGGTTTTAACACCTAAAGAATGGAGAAGAGAAATCGCTTCTTTAGATTCAGGACGAATAACATCCATCAAAGAAATCGCTCCCAGGACTTCTTTGTCGTTCATAACCAAAATTACTGTTTGACCACCAACAGCCAGACTTGAAATTTGGTCTTTTGTTTTTTTATCAACTGGCAACCCTTTTTCTGTCAATAAAACTTCACTACCAACAGTAAAATTCACTCCGGCTATCTCGCCCCAAGCGCCCCGGCCGGGCAATCTTTGGAAATTATTAACCGCCTGTAAGGACAAACCCTTATCGGTAGCAAAAGCTGTAATAGCTCTGGCAATAGAATGCTCGGAATACTGATTAATGGAAGCAGCCAGTTGCAACAACTCATTTTCGCTCAAGCCGGTAAAAGACAAAACCTGACTGACCCCAAACTCCCCCTTGGTTAAGGTACCCGTCTTATCAAACAAGACAATATCCACATTACGAGCACTCTCCAGAGCCAGGCGTTTTTTGATAATAAAACCATTGGAAGCGGCCATGTTGGTAGAAATAGAAGCAACCAACGGTACCGCCAACCCTAAAGCATGAGGACAAGCGATAACCAAAACCGCCACCAAACGAGCAACCGCAAAAGTGGCGTCAGCCCCCACCAAAAGCCAAGCAATCAAGGTGATAGCTCCGGCTGAAAGTGCCAGAGCGGTTAGCCACAGAGCAGCCCGGTCAGACAAAATCTGCAAGCGGGATTTAGAGGCCTCAGCCGAAGCCACCAAACGCATTACTTCGGCCAAGAAAGTATCCTCACCAATCTTGGTCACCTTAACCTCAAGCCCACCATCACCATTGATAGTCCCAGCCACCACCTCATCACCTATCCCTTTAGCTACCAACTTAGACTCACCGGTAATAACAGATTCATTAAGCTCTGAGTTACCGGCTACAATCTCACCATCAGCCGGAATTTTGGCACCGGGCTTGATAATTACCACATCACCCACTTTGAGATTCTCAACTGATATAGTCTCCGTACCACCATCTCGCTTAACTTCTGCTTCAGCCGGCAATAATTTGGCTAACTCTCTCAGGGCTCCCCTGGCCCCTTTGACCGCTTTCATTTCAATAAAGTGTCCCAAAAGCATAATGGCTACCAAAGTACCTAACTCCCAAAAAAGTGGCATCTCACCAACCAAAACGGCATAAACACTCCAAGCATAGGCGGCGGTGATAGCCAAAGCAATCAAGGTCATCATTCCGGGCAGGCGAGACCTGATTTCCACCACTGCTCCTCGCAGAAAAATCAAACCGCCATAGAAATAAACTATTGAACCCAAGACAACAAGCAACCAAGACAAAAAAGGTATGGCCGGAGCACTAAAACCTAAAAATATTTCCGGTAATTCCGAGTAAACGACTAAAGGTATTGTCAAAAAAAGAACAACCCAAAATTTAAACAGAAAACTTTCCGTCTTGTGTCCAGCATGTTTATCTGACAATTTATCACCACCTGAAGAGCAATCATGGTGTGTTGTTTTTTTTGTTGTTGGCACCAACTGCATACCACACTCCGGACACAAGCCGGGAAAATCTCTGACAACATTAGGATGCATCGGGCAAGTATATTTTTGAGACATTTTATTTTTTACGATTTTGCACTTGATAAATTTTTAAAATTTCCTCGGTTACTTTATTTTGTTTACCTTGTTTGATCTGATCAGCAACATGAGTATCCAGATGATTTTTAAGCATCAAACCCTCAAATCCTCCCAAGGCACTCTTAACCGCTTGAGATTGATTAATAATATCTATACAGTATTCCCCCTTTTCTACCATCTGGCGTAATCCCCTAATCTGCCCTTCAATGCGATTAAGACGAATGGTCAAATCCTTTTTTAAGTCTTTTTTCATTTTTTTATGATATACCCCCAAGGGGTATATGTCAAACAAGCCTTGCAAAATCAGTCAGATTTGTTACCAAGTATATATTAATGAACTTAATTAAAGACTGTTATGAATTTTGAACCAATATTATCTTTCGTCCTTTGGGGCAATACAACTACTAATTACTTGATAGCTCTTTTAATGTTTGGCGTTTTTCTGATTGTTTTTAAGATTATTCAAAATATAGTTTTAAAAAAACTGGCTTCACTAGCTGAAAAAACACCGACTGACATAGACAACACCCTAATAAGTATAGTACAGAATATCCGCCCCGGATTTTATGTTTTCTTGGCTTTTTACTTAGCAATCAGAAATCTAACCTTATCGGACCTGGCTTTGTCTATTACTAATTGGGCATTAATCATTTGGGCGACTTATTTAGCTATTTTGTCTATTCAAAGATTAATAGATTATGGTTTTGAGAAAAAACTTATCGGACAAACCGGCAATACCGCTCAAGCTATTAAAACCCTGGGGGTCATCACTAAAGGCATACTGTGGGTGATCGGTGTGCTTTTCATTTTATCCAACCTGGGGGTAAACATTACCTCGGCCGTAGCCGGACTTGGAATTGGGGGTGTAGCCATTGCCCTGGCCCTTCAAAAAATATTAGGTGATCTGTTCAGTTCTTTTGCGATTTATTTTGACAAGCCTTTTGAGGTGGGAGATTTCATTATCGTAGGAGATAAAATGGGAACAGTAGAAAAAATAGGCATCAAAACCACCAGAATGAGAGCTCTGCAAGGGGAAGAAATTGTCATTTCCAATCAAGAACTAACCAGTGCTCAAATTCAAAATTTCAAAAAATTAAAAGAAAGAAGGGTAGTCTTTTCCTTTGGGGTCACCTACAACACCCCAAATGAAAAACTAAAGAAGATACCGGTAATAATAAAAGAGATATTTAACGGTTTAGAAATGGCCAGATTGGACCGAGCCCACTTCTATCGCTTTGATGAATCAGCTCTGACTTTTGAGGTGGTCTATTTTGTAGCTTCTGGAGATTACAATCAGTATATGGATACTCAAGAAAAAATTAATTTAGACCTTAAAGAAAATTTGGAAAAAGAAAAAATCTCTATGGCTTTTCCAACAACCACTGTTCACTTATTCAAAGAAAATTAATTTTACACAAAAATCCCCGTAATTGGTTGTGGCAAATTTGACTGCTTGCTACAATTTAAGTAATGCTTAATGAAACTCCTGAAACAAACAGAAGACTCAGGTCTATCTCTTGGGAAACCTTAGAATACGAACACAAAGACAGGCATCCTGATTGGTTCTGGATGGCCGGATTGGTGGGAGCTTTGGGAATAATAATTGCCATAGTAACTTTAAATTTCTTGTTTGCGGTTGTTATTTTAATAGCCACCTTTACAGTTATGATGTATGCCGCCAAAAAACCAGAAATTGTTGAGGTGGCTATTAATAGGAGAGGAGTCAGGGTAAAAAATGATTTTTATCCTTATTCTAATATCAAATCTTTTGCGGTTAAAGATGTAGAAGAAATCGGAGGAGATAGATTGATTTTACACATAGACAGATTTTTCTTACCTCATATTGTTATAAAGCTGGAAGATGCCGATACGGAAATTGTGAGGGACTTCTTGTCTGAGTTTTTAATGGAAGAACCTTATGAAGAACCTTGGATAGACTTTATCACAGAACGTTTGGGTTTTTAGCTTAAATGTGATAATCTTTTGGCGTTGCTCTCGTAGTTCAACGGATAGAACGCGAGCTTGCGGAGCTCGTAATGTAGGTTCGATTCCTGCCGAGAGCACCAGAAAAATTAAGTGAATTGATTTCTGCAATTATCAAGAGGCGGGGTATCCTGCTGATAGTATAAAAATCTTTCGCTTGATTCTAAAGTCTTATACAATATAAAGTATGAAACGCCTATTTGTGATGCTTTTGTTAATGGGGGGCCTATGGTCTCTTACCTCCCTGGTTTTAGCTGATGTTAATAATTTTTCTATTAGTCAATTTGAGATTTATTATTTTCTTGACCGAGACGAAGAAGGACGCTCAACCTTACACGTAATTGAAAAAATTACCGCTGATTTCCCCCCTTTTGAACAAAACAAAGGGTTGGTGCGTGAGATACCTAGACAACATAACAACCGCTCAGTGTCATTCTCTTTACTATCTTTAGAGCGCAACAATCAACCAGAGCCTATCTATGACCAATACACAAAAAACGGGTATCAAGTAATAGAAACCGGGACTGATGAATATTTACTCGGCCCACAAACCTACACCTTCACCTACTCCTTACGGGACGTCACAAACAGCTTTGATGACCCGAGTCGTGATGAGTTCTATTGGGACACTAATGGTACCGGCTGGCGTGTCCCAATCGACAGACTTTTGGTTCGTCTACATTTATCTGAAACATTAATTCCTCTCTTCAATGGTGATACTGCTTGCTACCAAGGATTAGCTGGTTCAAATGAGAGATGTTTGGTCAGCCAAAACGGAGGGGTCTTTACCGCCAGCGCAACCAACTTACAGCCCCAGGAAAATCTAACCTTAGCAATCGGTTTTATTCCTGATAGTTTTACTGCCTATCAAGCATCTTTTTCAGACAAATTGACGAATTACTTTATTTTTCTTTTTCTTTTTGGCCTTTTCTTCTCCCCCATCACTGCCCCTACTAGCCTTATTGTTATCTGGTGGTCAATTTACCGCTGGCGCACTTGGACTAATCGACAATCTGAACTAGGGGCCATCACTGCCCAATATTTACCTCCACCAGATACTAGTGTGACAGTTGCCAGCAGTGTTTTAAATAAACCACATGCTATTTTTACGGCCCAGCTATTAGATTTGGCTGTCCGGAATTATATTAAAATTATAGAAACAAAAGAAAAAACTTTCTGGCGATCAGCCGAATACAAAATAGAAATTACTGGTGATGTCTCTAAACTAAACGAGGAAGAACAAGAAATCTTAACTGATATGTTCGGAACCCACCCAAAAGAGGGTCAACAATTAGAACTTAAGACCCTGCGCAACAACATAGGCTTTTTCATGAGACTAAATGACAACACCGTAAAGTTTAAAAAATTAATCAGGAATCACTACGGCCTAAGAGTCAAAGACGGGGCTAAAACACAAAAATTTAAACGCTCGGCTCGCTGGTGTCTAATTTTTGGTCTATTAACACTTAGCCCCTTCTTGTTATTTGCCAGTGCTTATATTTACATTTTAGGTAGTGGTCTTTGGCCCCTTAGCGATAAGGGTCTGGCCCTGCGTCGTCATCTCAAAGGGCTTAAATTGTATATAAGTATGGCTGAGGAAGAACGAATGAAAATATTACAAAGTCCAACCGGGGCGGAAAAAATAAATATCAAAGACGACGAAGAAAGTAAAATTAAGATAATCAAATTGTATGAGAAAATATTACCTTATGCGGTCTTGTTTAAAAAAGAAAAAGATTGGGACAAACAACTTGGAGGGTATTACCAGTCTTTTAACACTTCACCAGGCTGGTATAGTGGTCGCAATCAAATGACTAACGCTTCGGATTTTGGTTTTATGATCAATAATTTCTCCACTTCGGTTAGTCAGACATCGGCCAGCTCAAGTGGTGGATCAAGTGGGGGTGGTTCATCTGGCGGAGGCGGAGGTGGTGGCGGAGGCGGCGGTCGATAACTTAACCTTAAAGATTAAAGCTTTCCCTATTAAAACAAAACCCCAACTTGGGGTTTTGTTTTAGTCTATTTACCGGCTGATTGAGTGGTTTTGTTGATTCTCAAAGTTAAGCGTGATTTTTGACGAGCGGCAGTATTTTTCTTAATCACTCCCCGCTTAGCCGCCTTATCAATCGCCTTGTAAGCTTTTGGTAATAGCCCTTCGGCTTCACTAGTATTTTTTTCAATCAATAATTTATTAATATCCTTAACTGTTTCTTTCATCGCCTTTTTACGACGAGTATTAAAAGCCCTCTTCTTCAAAGAGCTACGTAAGGTTTTTTTAGCTGATTTGGTATTAGGCATAGCCACTAGCATACAGTAAAAAACATAAAATGCAAGACCACAGGTAAAAAATTGAGGCTAAGCCCGGCTTAGGTTATGATATACAACATGATTGGTTCACTTAAAGGCGTAGTCACTCGTAAAGATCAAAAATCAATCTTATTAGACGTGAACGGTGTTGGCTATCTAATCTATCTCTCAGCAGAAACTCTAGAAAAGAGTCTCTTAGGTGAAGAGGAGTTATATCTAACCTATTTAGCAGTCAGAGAAAACGCCTTAGACTTGTATGGATTTTCCACCGAAGAAGAATTAGAATTTTTTACCTTACTTTTAAGTATCTCGGGTATAGGCCCCAGAAGTGCATTGGCTATATTATCACTGGCCGGACCAGAGACACTACGAAAGGCGGTCTTATCAGAAGATACCGGCTATTTAACCAAGGTGGGTGGAATAGGCAGAAAAAGTGCTGAAAAAATTATCTTAGAATTAAAAGGTAAATTAGGCGCTATGGAAGAAAAAGATAATTTAGGGCAAGATGGTGAAGTTCTAGAAGCCCTGGAGGCTATTGGTTTTTCCCTAAGAGATTCCAGGGAAGTCTTAAAGAAAATACCACCCGACATAAAAAATACAAATGATAGAATAAAAGAAGCTATTAAAATATTAGGCCAAAAATGATCAAAAAAATAGTAAAAAAATTCACCCCGCAACAAGTTCTCAGTGCTTACCATTTCAGCTTAAGCTTGCTTGGAGCTATTATTTATAAATTTCCTTCAAAAGAAATAAAAGTCATTGGCATAACCGGAACCAAAGGTAAGACCACTACCACAGAATTGGTGAATACCATTCTAGAAAAAGCCGGGTACAAAACCGCCATCGCCGGAACTTTACGTTTCAAAATAGGCTCCGACTCAAAACCCAATATGTTGAAAATGACCATGCCGGGAAGATTTTTCCTTCAGAAATTTATCCGACAAGCGGTAGATGAAAAATGCGACTATTGTATTATTGAGATGACTTCCGAAGGGGTTAAAACTTTCAGACATAAATATATTTATTTAGATGCTCTAATTTTTACAGGACTAACCCCGGAACACATAGAAGCTCATGGTTCTTATGAAAACTATGTCCAAGCCAAACTTTCTATAGGTGAGGGGTTGGCCGTATCTCCCAAAAACAACAAGGTTATTGTGGTAAACACAGACAGCAAAGAAGCCGATAAATTTTTAGCTCTAAAATTAGAAAACAAAATCCGCTTTAACCAACAGCAAGCCAAACCCTACACTATCAGTGATAGGGGTATAGAATTTACTTTTCAAGGAGAAGTTATTAAAAGCAAGCTAATCGGCAGTTTCAATCTCTACAACCTCCTGGGTGCTTTATCGCTAACCACTTTCCTTGGGGTATCTATCAGAAAAGCCAAAGAAGCCATTGAAGAATTTGAAGGCGTAGCCGGCAGAATGGAGCATATTTTTCCCGATGATCCTAAACTGCGAGGTAAACAAAAAATTACTGTCATTGTAGACTATGCTCACACGGCAGAGTCTCTAGAAAAAGTTTATAAAACTTATCCTGATAGACCAAAAGTTTGTGTTCTGGGAGGAACCGGCGGAGGAAGAGATAAATGGAAAAGAGAAATAATGGGCAGTATTGCCGATAATCATTGTCAAGAAATTATCTTAACCGATGAAGATCCTTACGATGAAGATCCGATGAAAATAGTAGAAGAAGTTAGTTTTGGGATTAAACACACCCCTTTTGCCACCATTATGGACAGAAGAGAAGCCATAAGACAAGCAATCTCCAAAGCCCCGGAAGACGGGGTGGTATTTATCACCGGCAAAGGAACAGACCCCTACATTATGGGGCCGGATGGAAGCAAAATCCCCTGGAGTGATGCGGAAATAGCCAAAGAAGAATTAACCAAATTCTTGCAAACCAAGTAAAATGCCGGAGCTACCTGAAGTAGAAACTTTATCTCGAGAATTAAACAAAGTCTTGATCGGGAAAGTAATTGAATCAGTTGAAGTACAAGATGCAAAAACCATCAAACCTTTAAGTATAAAATCTCTACAAACCAAACTAATAGCTAAAAAAATTATCGGGATTAGAAGAAGGGCTAAGGTGATCATAATAGACCTTGATGATGACAACCATTTGGTAATACACCTCAAAATGACCGGACAATTAATTTATAGACCAACCAGGGGCTCTGTGGTTTCCGGAGGTCACATAAACCCACCTGATAAGGATTTGCCGGATAAATTCACCAGACTGATTATAAATTTTAAAAATCAGGACAAGCTATACTTCAACGATATGAGAAAATTTGGTTGGGTGAAACACTTAAACCAAAAAGAAACAGGCAAATTATTTGAAAAACTAGGCCCTGAACCTTTAAGTAAAGAATTTACTCTGAATAAATTTACAACCAAATTACAAAAACATCCCCGCAAAAATATTAAGCAATTTTTATTAGATCAAGAAAAAATAGCCGGCCTGGGAAACATTTATGT
>JBJHBV010000005.1:0-20067 GCA_050485705.1 Candidatus Vogelbacteria bacterium | reverse complement strand
AAAAAGCGATAAAAAACAAACTTTAAAGCAAAAAATAGGTCAAAAAGGTGAGGATCTGGCTTGTTTATATTTAAAAACAAAAGGCTATGGAATAATTGATCGTAATTATAAGAAAAAGTGGGGAGAGATAGATATAATAGCTAAGAAGGGTAATGATTTATATTTTTTCGAAGTTAAGACTATGACAGTTATTCAAGAGTCTGTTATTCGTGAAATGGATGTGTATTTACCGGAAGACAATATTCACCACAACAAACTGAAACGTCTTTTTAGAACTATAGAGGGTTATCTATTAGAAAAAAAGATAAATGATGAGGTGGATTGGCAGTTGGATGTAATCTCTGTTTATTTAGATAAAGAGGGGAGAGAGCTTAAAGTAGAGCATTTGAGAGATGTTTTTTGAGTTGTTATAAAGGATTTGTTTTGTTATAGTTAGTCGGTTGATATTTAGACGGGATGTAGCATAGTGGTAGTGTACTCGGTTTGGGACCGAGCGGCCCGGGTTCGATTCCCGGCTTCCCGAACGAAGTGAGTGGAAGAGTGAGTGAACTGCTTCACTCACGTCCGGAATCGAAAGGCGGAGCCATGTCGAAGCAAGGCGAGACGGGCGAGCCCGGGTAGGAGCCACTTATGAGCGGAGCGAATTTGTGAGCTGACACCGATTCCCGGCTTCCCGAACGAAGTGAGTGGAAGAGTGAGTGAACTGCTTCACTCTACTTGGTGGCTCAACCCCCAAGTAAAATATTAAAAAATAAAGCCGGGAAACTTGTTCCCGGCTCTTTTGGATACTATTCTGCGACGGTCAACTCCTTGTTCAGGTGTCGGACTTTCCTGTTGATGATTCTCTGATACTTGACCAAAAAACCCTCAAGCTTCACCTTACACCTTCCGTCGTCGAAGATGGTGATGATCATCTGACCTCTGCGATCATCGGTTGTCTGGTAGAAGAATCGCCGGAAGCCATCTCCTTCCAGGAAGTTGACTTTCCATTCTTCTCGCCGAACATTGCCAATGCTCCTGCTGATCTCCCCCAAGATCCTCGCTTGCCTGTTCTGATTGAACATGGCTTTGCTCCTTGGGTTGTGGTCCATAAGACCTTTCTAGTTACAGAATATGTTTTAGCATAATTTTGTCAACAGTTGATCTTTTATTCTGTATTAATAGTTTTTTGGTTGTGATATTCTTTAGTTAATGCCCCCAGAGTTTCTATATTTATTGATAATTTTTTCAGCCATCATTGGTTTTTCTGTTTCTTTCTATATTTATTTCAAGAAAATTCATAATGAGGAAATCTTCTGCCCTATCAATAGTGACTGCAATGAGGTTATTTATAGTCGTTATTCTAAGGTTTTGTTTGGTGTACCAAACGAAGACTTGGGGATTGGATACTACGGCTTAATAGCTTTTTCCTATACCCTTTTCTTGTTTTTTGGCTTTGAAACTTTAACTTTTCATTACATTTATACTTTCACTGCCTTATTGGCCTTTATTTTCTCGGTTTATTTAACTTACATTCAAGTCAATAAGATCAAGGAGTGGTGCACTTGGTGTGTCCTATCAACCCTAACTGCAACCACAATATTTTTTACCTTGATTACTTTAGTGTTGTCTTGATTTGGTTTTAGAATATTCTCTTGAAAACAACTCTGCTTTTTGTTAATCTGGTCTAGTCTTTTGCGGGTATAGTTTAGTGGTAGAATGTGTCCTTGCCATGGATAAGACGGGAGTTCGATTCTCCCTACCCGCACAATACAAATCGCCCTAAGGCGATTTTTGTGTGGGTAGAGAAAGACAATTTCTTGTCTTTCGTGGAGAATCGAAAGGCGGAGCCATGTCGAAGCAAGGCGAGACGGGCGAGCCCGGGTAGGAGCCACTTATGAGCGGAGCGAATTTGTGAGCTGACACCGATTCTCCCTACCCGCACAACGTAGTTATCTAAGAACTTGTATTTTAACAAGGTCTATTTAGCCCAATTATTTATAGGTGTTATAATTCTTTTATGGAAATTGTTTTGTATTTAGCTATTTTTGCCTTTTCTTGTTTAATACTTTATTGGTCGGGAGAAATTTTAGTAGACAATCTGATTAAAATTTCAAAATTTATTGGTCTGACAGAGTTTGTGGTGGCTTTCTTTGTAATGGCTTTTGCTGCCTCTCTTCCTAATTTTTTTGTAGGTATAACCTCCGCCTTGCAGGGGGTGCCGGAACTGTCTCTTGGAGATATTTTTGGTAATAATATGGCTGCTCTGACCTTGGCGGTATTTTTTGCGGTTGTTTTTGCTCCGGGTAGAGAGGTGAAAGCCGGAGGAGAAACTATTCAGATTAGTATTTGGGTGACAGCTTTGGTGGCGGTTTTGCCATTAATTCTTTTGGCGGATCATGTAATTTCTCGTTCTGATGGGGTTATTTTGATTATTGCTTTTCTGATTTATGTTTTGTGGCTTTTGTCCAAAAAGGAAAGATTCAGCAAGGTTTATAATCATCAAAATAAAATTTTGAAAGAACCCACCTTTACTTCTTTGAGAGTCATAATGTATTCAGTGTTTCTTGTATTTTTAGGGGTGGTTTTACTGTTGTTGGCTGCTCAGGGGATAGTGGTATCAGCTGAATTTTTTGCTCTCTTTTTAGGATTACCCCTGGTTTTAATTGGTTTTTTGATTGTTGGTTTGGGTGGAGCTTTGCCTGAGGTTTATTTTTCTTTTGTTTCAGCCAGAAGAGGGGAAACTGCTTTGATTTTGGGTAATATTATGGGGTCTGTGATTTTCCCAGCCACTTTAGTGCTTGGTTTGGTGGCGCTTGTGCGTCCGATAGTAATTTCTGATATTAACTTCTTATTTTTCAGTCGTTTGTTCTTGATTATTGCCTCGGTGATGTTTTTGTTTGCCGCTCGATCTCAAAGAAAGGTTGTTTTATGGGAGGCGATTGTTTTAGCTGTGATTTATCTTTTGTTTATGGTCACTATTATTTGGTTTTCAGCTTTTTAAATTATGGTTGCTTGGGCAGAAAGAAAGGATTTGAGAACTTGGGTAGAGATAGATACTAAGGCTTTGGATCATAATTTAAAAATATTTAAGGATTTGGCTGGGGACAGAAAATTGATGGCCGTAGTAAAATCCAATGCTTATGGTCACGGCTTGGTTGAGACCGCTCTTTTGTTGGAGACTTTCGGGTCTGATTGGCTGGCGGTTGATTCTATTAAAGAAGCCTCGGCTCTTAGAAAAAGGGGTATTAAAATCCCAATTTTAGTTTTGGGCTATACAATCCCTGAGAATTTTGTTGAAGCCAGAGGAGGGGATATTAGTTTAACAATTTCTTCATTTGAAGTTTTGGAGACTATTGAAAGCCTTTTGCAAACTGATGGTGAGGAAAAGATAAAGGTGCACATCAAGGTGGATACAGGCATGCACCGGCAAGGATTTTTGCCTTCTGATATTGATAGGCTTTTGAATAATTTACGGAATTCAAAGATTGTAAAAGTAGAAGGTCTGTATAGTCATTTGGCTGATCCGGGTAATTCTAAAGTTAGAGATTTGACTGATAAACAACTAAAAATCTTTAATGAAATTAAAGAAAAGTTTTTCAAAGCCGGTTTTAGTCCCTTAACTCATATTATGGCTACTGCCGGTAACCTGGCCTATTCAGATTTTCCGGCTGATATTATCAGGGCTGGTCTTGGTTTGTATGGTCTGTGGCCGACAGAGGAGTTAAAATCAAGTTTGGTAGAAAAAATAGACTTAAGACCGGTGCTTTCTTGGAAGACTATTGTTTCAGAAATAAAATCTATATCAGTCGGTGAGTATATTGGTTATGGTTTTACAGAAAAACTAGAGAGGGATAGTTTAGTGGCGGTTTGTCCGGTTGGATATTGGCATGGATATTTGCGTTCATTGTCTTCTTTGGGTCAAGTGGCAATAAAAGGGAAGCTGGCTCGTGTTTTGGGAAGAGTGTCTATGGATATGATGGTCTTAGATATTACTGATGTGCCTGAGGTTAAAGTGGGAGATGAGGTGATTTTGGTTGGTCAGAGACCAACAGCAACCGAAGTGGCAGAAAGGGCCGGGACTATAAGTTATGAGATTATTACCAGAATCAATCCTCTTAGTAGGAGGTTTTATTTATAATCAAAAAAACCCCGATGAGGGGTTTTTTTGAGTGGTGGTAAGGGTTTTATTTTACCGCATCCTTTAGAGCTTTGGCAGCTCTGAATTTAGGTACTCTCATTTCAGGTACTTGAACTGTTTCCCCTGTTCTTGGGTTGCGAGCAGTTCTAGCAGCTCTGACTTTGGCAGAAAAAATACCTAAGCCGGCAATCGAAACCTCCTCTCCTTTTTTCAAGGTGGAAACGATGTTTTCGATTATGGTATCAACCGCTTTCTCAGCACTGGCTTTGGTTCCGCCAATAGCTTCATGAACCTGGTCGATAATTGTTTGCTTGTTCATAATTAATAAAGATAAATCCTTTATAATAAACGACCAAAATTGCTTGATTATAGTATACTTGTCCCCACTTTTTGGCGCAAGGCCTTTATTTATCGGCATCAAATAAACCGATCAGATGATTTAACGGGCAAATTCTATGATTCTGTTTTCTCTAATTAGAGTTACTTTTATTTCTCCCGGATATTTTAAGTCGTTTTCTATTCTTTTAGCTATTTCTCTAGCCATATTCTGGGCCTCTAGGTCTGAAACTTCTTCCGGTTTGACAAAGACTCTGATCTCTCTACCGGCTTGGATGGCAAAAGATTTGTCTATTCCCGGGAAAGAATTAGCTACATCTTCTAAATCCTTAAGCCTCTTCAGGTAATTTTCAATACTGTCTCTTCTGGCTCCCGGACGACTACCAGAAATAGAATCAGCCACTTTTACAATAATAGATTCAATGGTTTCAAAAGGATACTCTTCGTGATGGGCTTGCATAGCTTTAATTACCGGCTCACCAACACCAAATTTGTCCAATATTCTTCGCCCTATTTCCACATGAGTACCAGAGACTTCGTGATCAACCGCTTTACCTATGTCGTGCAACAAGCCACCGGCCTTGGCTACATTTACATCAGCTCCTAGTTCTTCGGCTAGCATACCGCACAGATGGGCTACCTCTATAGAGTGCTGTAAGACATTTTGACCATAACTGGTTCTAAAATGCAGTCTGCCTAATATTAAGAGTACTCGAGGATCTAAATTTAAGACACCTACTTCATAAGCGGCTTGCTCTCCCTTCTCTTTAATTATTTTAGAAATGTTTTCTTTGGCTTGTTCTACTGCCTCTTCTATTTTGGCAGGTTGAATACGCCCATCAACAATCAAATTATCAAGAGCTACTTTGGCAATAGCTCTTCTGACTGGGTCAAATGAAGATAAAACTATAGATCCTGGTGTATCGTCTATTACTACTTCTACACCAGTCGCTTTCTCAAAGGTTCTGATATTTCGGCCTTCTTTGCCAATAATTTTGCCTTTAACATCATCTGAAGGAATATCCACAACGGTTGACATAACATCAGGGACGGTGGAAGTGGACAGTCTTTGGATAATGGAGGCTAAGATATCTTTGGCCTTTTGTTCATATTTTTCTTCACCTGAATTTTCCAGTTTGTGTAGTCTGACCAAAAGATCTTCTTCGTGGTTTTTTTCTACCAGTTTTATGAGTTCTTGTTTAGCCTCTTCTTGATTTAAGCCGGCAATTCTTTCCAACTCCTTGGTTTGAGTTTCAGCCAATTCCTTGGTTTTTTCTTCCAGGGCTTCAAGCTCAAGAGTTTTATGTTTCAAATGCTCACTTTCTTCATCAATGTCCGTTTGTCGTTTGTCTAAGAGCTCGTCTTTTTTTAGTAAGCGGTCTTCTCTCTTTTTTAGCTCTTCTTCTTTTTCTTTTTCTTCTCGTTTGGCCTCACTGATTATTTTATGGGCTTGGTTCTCGGCGTCATTTATTATCTGCTGAGCCTTGTCTTTTGCCTCTAAGAGAGTTTGTTTTACTGTCAATTCCATTGAGCCTTTTTGACCCAAGGTGACCAACCATCTTAGAAAATAACCAATGATGACTCCTCCGATAATGGCCATGCCAATTATCAGAATAAAAGTTACTAATGTCATCATGTTAGTTTTGTAACCCGTTGATGACTTTTGCCAGCGTCACTACAAGGTGACGTTATGGGGTAACGCTCTTTTGCCCGATTGGTTGTTGCGGTCTGTTTACCGGGTGTGTGTTTTTTAATAGAGCTTGTTTTTCCATTTATTTAGCAAAATTTCTAAGGGTTTTCTAAATTATTAATACTAAAACTCCCCAATCATATCAGATTTAGGGAGTTTTGTCGAGTTTTGCTTTTGGCCTATTTTTTGGTGCTTGAGCTCTTGGGTTGGATTATTATTTTGTCTATGATGCCATATTTTTTGGCTTCATCGGCCGACATATAATGATCACGATCAGCATCTTTTTCTATGGTTGCCATTGGTTGCCCGGTGTTTTTGGCTAGAATATGATTTAAATTATCTTTTATTTTTAGAATATGTTTGGCGGTAATGGCAATATCAGAAGCTTGGCCTTCAATTCCACCTAGAGGCTGATGAATCATAACCTCTGAATTTGGCAAAGCCATTCTCTTACCCTTGGCTCCAGCAGATAAAACTATGGCTCCGCCCGAAGCAGCCAAACCGACACAGATGGTAGATACGTCAGGTTTGATATAGGCCATAGTGTCTATGATGGCCATAGTGGAGGTGACAGATCCGCCGGGAGAGTTTACATAGAGTTTAATGTCTTTTTTGGGATCTGATGATTCTAAAAACAATAATTGAGCGATAATGATGTTGGCTGATTGGTCATTGATTGGACCACCTAAGAAAATAATTCTCTCTTTTAACAGGCGAGAGTAAATGTCGTAAGCTCTTTCACCAAAAGGTGATTTTTCAATAACAGTTGGAATAAGCATATTGATTATGATTAGATATTGTTTAAACTTTGACAGTATAGATTATTTGTCGCTTTTTTCAAGGAGAGCAAGAACTTTCTCATTAATTAGCGAATTTTCAACATAATTTCTAACTGCTTCTTTGTTGGTCTTGGGCGATTGTGGTAATCGTGACAATAGTGATTCTGTTTGTTTTTCTATTTCTTCCGATGGAATGATTATTTTGGCGTCAACCGCTATTTTCTGCATTATTAATCCCAGTTTCACTCTTTTAATGGCATCATCTCGCCAGTCTTGTTCTAAATCTTCTTTTGTTTTCTTCAGATGTTTTAAATAGTCTTCAATTTTGAGACCCATACTTGAAATTTGGCCGGACATTTCTTGCCACATTTTATTTAATTCTCCTTGAATCAATATTTCCGGTATCTCAATTTTTGTTTTTTCAGCTATGGTTTCTAGAATTTGTATTCTAACCTTTTCTTTTTCTTTGGTTTCTTTTTCGTGTTGTAGTTGCTCTTTTATTGTTTTTTTAAAATCTTCTACTGTGGCAAAATCACCGAATTTTTTAATAAAGTCATCATTTATTTCCGGTAAATCACCAGCCGGTTTACCGGTCTCATCTTTTTCTTGGTGGGCCTGGCGGATATTTTCTAAAAATTTATTTAACTCCTCGTCTGTTACTTTATTTTTCTCTTTAGGTTTTTTTGATAGCGTCTCCTCAGCTATTTTTTGATAGTCAGGTAAGTCAAATTCAGGTAGTACTGCTGTAGTAATAGAAAACCCCAGTGGATTATCTTTGGCTATTTTAGTGATAGAAACATTGGGACGGCCAATGGCTGGTATTTTTTCTTCTTCCAAGATTTTAGGATAAATGATACCGATCGCTTCTTCGGCCATTTCCCAAAGTATTTTTTCTTCACCCACTTTATCAACTAATATTTTTTCCGGTATATGTCCCGGACGAAAGCCGTCTATTTTCACTTCGGCCCCTATTCTTTTTATGGCCTTGGGCCACAGAGAAGAAAAGTCTTCCGCCTTTATTTCTCCTTTAATTTCAATCTCTGAGTTTTCTTTTTTGTTTATTTCTTTAGTGTATTGCATATGACTAGACAGTCTACTGGGGTTTTTGTATTTTTGCAAAAAGACCGTCAATTTGGAGGTTGACGGTCTTTTATTCAAGTCTGTAGATCTGGATTATAATTATAAATCCTCAAGCTCTCTCTCTAGGGCTTCTAACTCTGCATCTAGACTTTCTAGATCGGTATTTAAGGCGTCTCTTTCTATATCTTCTAGCTCAATGGAGGTGTCTTGTTGCAATAGGGCCTCTTCTGTCGGATCCGATTCTTCGGGGGATAGGCCGTTAGAGTAGTTCATGAAGACATACACGCCCCCAAGGATAAGGATTAGAACAATGATGATAATGCCTATTGTCGGTCCTTTTGATTCATTATTGATCGGAGTCTGATTAAAAACTTCAGGGTTGTTGTTTTCGTTTTGATTTGGATTTTCCATAAATTAATTTTTAATTTTATAATCTTCTAATTTTGATCTAAGCCCATTCTGGTGATACTAATAGCTTCCACTACTTTTTGGTGGGCTTGTTTGACCAGATTGATGCTTGGTTGGATGTCTAATTGAAATTGCCTAAAGGCGGTTAATGGTCTGTCTGAATCAATATTATCCTTGAAGTTTTCTTTAGCTTGTCTCAATATCATCCTTCCCTCATCAATATCATCCTCAGCTTGGCTTAGTAAGTCATTTTGTCTGCCAATGTCTAGTCCTTGCTCAGCTAAGATTTCTAATCGGGCTTGTAGTCTGCCGGCCAGAGTTTCTACTCTGACGAAAGCAGCTTCTATTCTGCGACTGGTTCTTTCCACTGCTTCCGCTACTCGATTTTTTTGAGCTTCACTGATTCTTTCTGCTACGACTTCCTGTGTCTCTTGCGCTCTTTCTCTCATCGCTTCCGCTGGTCTGAAATCTTGAACTGAAGTGTCTGCCTCTCTTTCCTTTACCATTTCCATTGGTCTAACATTTTGGATTAAAGCTTCCCTCTGTTCTCTGGCCCTGTCTTGAAGAGTACGAGGTGGTTCAGGACGAGAAGTTTCTCTCTCTTGTTCTGCCTCTCTTTCTTCTATCACTTCATTTGTTTGTTCTTCTTCGTCCTCTATCTCTTCTTGGGCCACAACAAGTGATGTTGGGCTCACTATTCCTAATATCATAATCAGGGATAGGGCTATGGTTAAATTTTTGTATTTCATATTCATTTTTTAAATGATTAATAATCAAAACAGGTATTTGTCAATACCTGTTTTGATTATAGCATAGTCTATTTTTGAGACCAGATTATTTTTGAGGATACTTCTGATCGTATAGTTTGAAAGAGTGACGAACCGCTTCAATGGCCCCTGTCTTGCCTTCCCATCCTTTTATTTTAACGTCTTTTTTCTGTAGGTCTTTGTAAACCTTGAAAAAGTGAGCTATTTCTTCCGGCAAATGTGGCTCTATGTCTTTAATATCTTGAAAAGAATTAAAGCGAGGGTCTGTGGTTGGGACCGCCAAAACCTTGGCGTCTCCTTCCCCATCATCTTCCATATCCATTACTCCAATCGGTCTTGTTTCTATCAAACACCCCGGGACGAAAGGTTCATGAGATAGAACCAGAACATCAAGCGGATCACCATCATCCCATAGACTTTTAGGTACAAAGCCGTAATTTGCCGGATAGTGCATAGGAGAATAGAGGACTCGATCAACATGGATTAGACCACTGTCTTTATCAAGTTCATACTTTATTCTGGAAAGTTTAGGTATTTCTATTACCACCTTAAACTTTTCAGCTTCACCTCTTGGAATGTCGTGCCACAGATTCATATTATTTTTAGATTAATTTAGTTTATTTTATGACTTTTATTGTCTTATCGCAAATTTATTCTTCTGAAGGTTCTTCTTCCGTCTTTTCCTCCGTTAATTCTTCTTTAGTTTCTATTGCAGGACTTTCTCCTGTTCCTTCCGGAGATTGAATATCTATTTTCCAGCCTGTTAGTTTGGCGGCCAAGCGGACATTTTGCCCACCTTTTCCAACCGCTAAAGAGAACTGGTCAGGATTAATAATGACTAAAGCTTCTTTTTCTTCTTCTTTTAAACTGACGTTGCTGATTTTGGCCGGGGAAAGAGCATTAGAAATAAATTCTTCCGGGGACTCAGACCATTCAATGATGTCTATTTTTTCTCCTCCCAATTCTGAGATGATGGTAGAGACCCTAGAGCCTCTTTGGCCAACACAAGAACCAACCGGATCAATACTGGGGTCATTAGAGCTAACGGCAATTTTAGTGCGAGATCCAGCCTCCCGGGCTACTGACTTTATTTCCACTGTTCCACTGGCTATCTCCGGAGCCTCTATTTCAAATAGTTTTTCAACAAACTTAGGGTGAGAGCGAGATAGTTTTAAATTAATTCCTCTAGGCGTTTCTTCTACATTGTACAAATAGGCTCTGATCCTTTCTCCTTGGCGGTAGAATTCTCCCGGGATTTGTTCTTCGTAAGGGAGGATGGCGGTTGCTCTTCCCAGATCCACAAAGACATTACCCCGTTCAATCTTTTGTACTTTTCCACTGATTACATCACCTTCTTTTTCCTCGTATTCGTCCATAATGGACACCTTTTCAGCTTCTCTCAGTCTTTGGATGATGACTTGTTTGGCGGTTTGAGCTGCAATTCGTCCGTAATCATCCTTAGTTTCCAAAGGAAAAACTATCTCCTCGTCAACTTGAGCATCTTTTTTAATCTTTCTGGCATCTTCCAAGAAAATATGATGCTCCTCATTGTAGCGAGGTCTTTCATCTTCTTCTGAGGTTTTTTCTTCCTCGTCCATTCTTACCCCCTCCTTATCCACCACTATTTTTACTTGGTAAAATTCTACCTTACCGGAATTGGGGTCAAATTCAGCGCGAATAATCTGGCCTTTCTTACCATAGTCTTTTTTATAGGCGGCTGTTAGAGAATCTTCTATTGCTTCCATTATCTTTTCTTTGGGAATATTCCTCTCTTCTTCCAGCTGTTCCAGGGCTAAATTTAAAGCTTTTAGGTCTATCATATTTATTATTTTAATCGTCTTTTAAAAAAATTTGCCCGCTTCTTGGCGGACATTAATGAGCTAATAATACTTGAAGTTTTATTTTTGTCAAATTCTTGTCTGGTTTATATTGGACAATAAAATTTCAGTTATCAACATACCAGTTTTTGTTTTAATTGTTGGCTTTTGTTCTAGATGGTACTATTTTACTTAATAAAAGTGTCTTTTTATTTTTAAAAATAATTTAAATTTATCTATGGAAAATGAAAACCCTATTTCACCCCAACCGGAACAAGGTGGTAATGGTATGGTTCGTAATATTATTATTGCTGTTATTGTTCTGGTTGTTTTAATTTTGGTGGTCTTAGCTTTGGTCGACAATAGATCTTTGATTGATACCCCTGCTGAGGATGGTATGGGGGATATAGCTCCTCTAACCGACGAAGAATTGGAAGCTATTTTCAGACAAATGCAACAAGACACTTCAGAGGTTGAGCCTCTGTCTGATGAAGAATTGGAAGCTATTTTTAGGGGAATGGAACAGGATACCGCAGACGCTCCTCCTCTGTCTGATGAAGAGCTGGAAGCTATTTTCAGAGGAATGCAATAAATTTTAAGAATATAATTTGATTATGAATAACAATAAAAAGACAATACTTTCCTATAGCCAAAGGCTATTGCTTTTGGTGGCGATGCTTTTTGCTGTCTCTGGTGTAACTTTTGCTCAAAACTGGACTCCTCCAACTTCTAATCCTCCGGCAGGAAATGTTCCGGCACCGATAAATGTAGGACCTTCTGTTCAGACTAAGCAGGGTGCTTTGCAGTTTGGTGCAAGTAGGACTAGATTTTTGGGTCATGAAGGTAAAAATGCTCAAGGCCAAACAACATCTTCCGGGAATCATTGGTTTATGTTTGGCGGTTCTGTTGAGGGTACACACAATGTGCTTGGGGTTCAGATGAATTCTGATGATAATCCTGTCTTGTTTAGGATAAATATAAATTCTATGTTTAGTCAGGATTTAGCGCTTAGAAGATCTACCCTTATCTTTAATAGTGAGAGTGCTCCTGTTGCCACTATAATGAGCTCGGCCTCTGTTGGTGCTCCTACTGGAAGTGGCCGTTTTAATTTATATGCTAATGCTAGAGGGAACAATCTGCTGTCTGGTTCTGAAGGGGCTAGTCGTATTAGGATGCATGTTGACAGCATGGGATTTTTCTTAGCCCCCGCTAATACTTCTTTGGTTGCTAATTGGGAGGAAATAATGAGAATTAGTCCTAATGAGGTTCATATTTTTAGAAATCTTCGAGTGGATGGAGATACCAATCTTTTTGGCCCGGTTAATATTTGTACAGCCGATGGTAGTTGTCAGGATATAAGAAATATAGCCGGAGGTGATTCTCTTTGGTCCCCGGGTTCTGGTAATAATATTTTTAGAGGTGAGGGTAATGTAGGTATAGGAACAAGTAATCCTCAGTCTAGATTGCATGTGGTATCCACGGGTGATGGGGCTGAAGTTTTAAGATTGGGAACAGAAAGACCCTGGGTATTTCAACAGGAAAATACGGGGGCAAATTCTGCTTTAACTCTTAGGTCAACTGTTAATAGTAAATATTTCAATATTACTTCTTTAAATGGTGTTAGGGTGGCTAGATTCCATGCAAGTGACAGCCCTAATTCTAATCAAGTCTTTTTAGCTCCAGAGGGTGGTAGGGTTGGTATAGGAACATATAATCCCCAGTCTACCTTGGATGTTAGTGGTGACGTTTGTTCTACTGTTGGAGGTGTGAGGAGGTGTTTAAGTACTGTTAGTGGTGGTGAAAGTGTTGGTGATTCTCTTTGGTCCCAAGGAACGGGGCATAATGGAAGAAATATATTTTATAACCCCGGTGATCCCTTTACGGTTGCTATTGGTTGGTCTGGAAATCAGAATAGTCCTTATACCCTATCAGTTGCTGGGATGATAGCGACGGGAAGATTCCATGCTGCTCCTCCCGGTAATCCTATGAATTCACCCGTTGATCCAACATATGGTTTTGCTGATGGTGGCGGGCTTGGTATGTATACACCATCATCTAATACCCTATCTTTTGCTGCTGGGGGGGTAGAAAGATTTAGAATAACCAGTCATGCAACTATAGGAAATAATATTAACAATAGTCGTGTTTCTAACGGGGGAATAAGTTCTGGGGTTGGAATATCTACTCCATCACCTAATAATAATATACCTCGTTTATTTATAAATAATTCTGGCTCTACTGATGGTACCAACCAGGGTTTGTATGTATTTAACCCTAGTTCAGGTATGGCTATTGTGGCTGATGGTGGTGAAGGAAGAGGATTGAGAGCGGTTGGTAGAGATTCAGCTTTAAGGGTTGAGGGGCCTGCTTTTTTTTCTAATGCTTATGGCGGTCCTGGTGGTGGAATAATGGTTCAAAGTTTTTCAAACAATATTCCTAATTTTAGTCCAGATGTTAATGGGGATGGTGTTGTTAATGCCATTGATGTTCAGTTGGCGATTAATTGTGCGTTAGGTTTGTCCCAAAATGTTCCTAATTGTTCTAGGTTTAGTGCTGTTGAGGTTCAGAGAGTCATAAATGCTTCTTTAGGTTTATCCAATGATCCAGTTAATATTTCGATTCTTTCTCAGGGTCAGATTGTTTCCCAGGATGATATCTGTGGCAGGGTTGGCAATAGTAGGGTTTGTTTATCGGACCTCTATCTAGGATCATCGGGTGGAGGTTCATCTTTGCCCCTTGGTTCAGTAAATCAAACCTTGAGACATACGGGAACTTCCGCTGGCTGGCAATCAACTAGTGCCATATCTGTATTAAATAACGGTAATGTTGGAATAGGAACATCTAATCCCCAAGATAATAGATTATTTGTAAATGGATTCTCTAGAATTAATGGCGGATTAAGGGTTGATGGACAGATATTATCTGGTGCTGTTGGTGCTTTTATGGAACCTGATTTTTCAGGTATCGCTGTTGATGCTTACGGCTTAATACGGATAAGAGCAGGTAATCCTGCTACGAACAGGGTTTTAGTGTCTAGTAATGGCGTTGGCTTATCTTCATGGAGAGATGTGAATAGTATACCAAGTACTTCTGATTTAAGATTAAAAAATAATGTAAAAAGTTTATCCGGGGGCGGTTTGAGTGTTGTTGGTAATTTAAGACCAGTCTCTTTTGATTGGATAGAAGATGGTCGTTCTGATATTGGCTTAATTGCGCAAGAGGTGGAGAAAGTTTCTCCTGATTTAGTTGATATTGACGAGAATGGAATTAAATCAGTGTTTTATTCTAAGATAACCATTCATTTAATTGAAGCGGTAAAAGAACAACAAGCTCAAATAGAAAGTTTGGAAGAGAGAATAGAAGCATTGGAAGCTAAATTGATGAGGTAAATTTTAGAACAAAAACTTACCAAAGACACAAAAACCTCTCACCCCGAGAGGTTTTTGTGTATAAGCTTTTAGTTAAGCACTGTATTGCTTGATATAATGCCTATATGCGAACTGATATTAATGAACTAAAAAAATTTTTTGTTGACTCCGGTTTGATAGCCAAAAAATATATAGAAGAAGCTCTCAGTCAAAGTGAAAATGATGAGAAAAGGTTTGAGGATTTTCTTGTTTCCGGTGGGCATATTTCAGAAGATGATTTTAGGCGAGCTAAGGCCTATGTCTTGGGGGTGCCATTCGTAAACTTAAAGACTCATAAAATAAGTAAGGATATACTCTTTTTGATTCCAGAGCCGGTAGCTAGAAAAAATAATATTATTGCCTACGACAAGACTGATAAGGGGGTGGAGGTGGCGATGCTTGATCCGCAGAACTTAGAGGCGATTGATTTCATTAAAAAAAGTGTAGGGGAGAGAATTTTACCTCGTTTGACTGATAATGAGTCTATTAAAAATGCCCTAATGCAGTATCAGAAGAGTTTGAAAGCGGAATTTGGTGACATTATTTTAAATGAAGCTAAAAATATTTCGGCTATCAATGAGGTGGAAGGAGAGATAAATGAGGGAGAATTGAAAAAATTGGCTGAAGACTTGCCGGTGGTTAGAATTGTGGACTCTATTTTGTCTCACGCCATTATGCAGAAGGCGTCTGATATTCATATTGAGCCTTTTGATGAAGAACTGATCATTCGTTATAGGATAGATGGTATTTTGCACGATGCTATGATTTTACCCAAGAAAACCGCTTCCGGTATTACCGCCAGAATAAAAGTATTAGCCAGTTTGCGTTTAGATGAAAAGCGTTTACCGCAAGATGGTAGGTTTAAGATAGAAGATAAGGGTAATAAGGTGTCCTTTCGAGTTTCAATTTTACCGACTTTTGCCGGCGAAAAAATCGTTATGCGTCTTTTGCCTGATACTGCTCGTGGCTTTAGTTTGGAAGAGGGAGGCTTTCATGGAGATAATCTGGAACGTATTCATGGGGCTCTGAAAGAAAAAACAGGAATGGTCTTGGTTACCGGTCCCACCGGTTCCGGTAAGTCTACCACCTTGTATACTATGATGGAGATTCTCAATACACCCGATGTTAATATCTCCACTGTAGAAGATCCGATAGAGTATCAAATGCCAAGAGTTAACCAAACTCAAGTTAAACCGGATATTGGTTTTACTTTTGCTTCCGGTCTTAGGGCATTGGTGCGTCAAGATCCTGATATTATTATGGTTGGTGAGATTAGAGACCAGGAAACGGCTAATTTGGCTATTAATGCCGCTTTAACAGGACACTTGGTATTGTCTACTCTTCATACCAACTCCGCTGCGGGGACCATTGCTCGGTTGCTTGATATGGGGGCCGAACCTTTTTTGTTGTCTTCAACTATTAGGGTTGTTATCGGCCAGAGATTAGTACGTAAACTGTGTGATAACAAAAATAAATATGTTTTATCTGACTCTCAAAAGAAAGACTTAGCTGTTCATGTTGATTTGGACAGGGTTTTGGAAAGATTAAAAAATGAACAGATAGTTGGTCCTGATGCCGATTGGGATAAAATAAATTTTCATACCCCCAATGAAACCGATCATTGTCCTACCGGTTACTCAGGCAGGGTCGGTATTCATGAGGTTTTGTTAATGTCAGATGCTATTAAGGAATTGGTATTGTCCGGGGCAACGGCAGAAAAGATAGAGGAACAAGCCAAGAAAGAAGGTATGTTGTCTATGATTGAGGACGGTATTTTCAAGGCGGCTTCCGGGGTGACGACCATAGAGGAGGTTTTAAGAGTGGTTTCAGAATAAATTGTATGGAATTTTATTTTAAAGCTAAAAATGATAGAGGTCAGACCATAGAAGGTCAGCGTGAAGCGGTGGATCGGTTTACTTTAGCCCGAGAAATGAGAGAAGAGGGATTAATAATTTTATCAGCCATACCAGCCGATAAAAGAAAAAAATTCTCTTGGCAGAAGATCAATTTAATGTTTGGTCGAGTAAAGCTTAGAGAAAAAATAGTTTTTGCCAATAATTTGAGTTCTATGATTTCGGCCGGATTGTCTTTGTCTCGTTCTTTGGGGGTTTTGGAAAGACAAACTGGTAATAAGTATTTGGCTGTAGTGTTAAAAGATGTAAGAGAAAGGGTGGAGTCCGGTGATAGTCTGAGTAAAGCTTTATCAGCCTACCCCCATATTTTCCCTGAGGTTTTTATAGCGATGGTCTCGGCCGGTGAAGAGTCTGGTAATTTGCCAGGGTCGCTAAAGGTAGTTAGTCAACAAATGACAAAAAGTTATGAGTTAAAGAAAAAGATTAAAGGGGCGATGATTTATCCGGCGATTATTGTTTGTGTGATTATGGCTATCGCGGTTCTGATGATGACTTTTTTAGTACCGACTTTGACGGCTACCTTCTCGGAGTTTGAGATTGAGCTCCCGCTTTCCACCAGAGTGGTGATTGCTGTCAGCGATTGGTTATCTGCCAATACTCTCCTGGCGGGGTTAATTTTTTTGATGTTACTGGGGGTGGTTATCTTTGCCTGGCGGACTAGAAGAGGGCAACAGATTTGGTCTTATATAGTCATTCGCTTGCCGGTGATTGGGCCTCTGGCTCGGCAATTTAATGCTGCTGTTTTTATGAGAACCGCTTCTGCTCTGATTACTTCAGGAGTTAGTATGGTGGAAACTTTGAAAATAACAGAAAGAGTAATCCAAAATTATTATTACAAAGAAGCTTTAAGGGAGGCGGTTGAAAAGGTGCAAACCGGTATTGGTTTGTCGGCTGTGATTGTGGCTAAAGGTCGATTGTTTCCGGTTTTGGTGGGGGAGATGGCTATGGTTGGAGAAGAAACGGGTAATCTTCCGGGAATGTTGATGAACGGAGCAGAATTTTTTGAAGATGAAGTGGATCAAGCCACTAAAAATCTCTCTACTATTATTGAACCGGCTTTGATGGTTCTGATTGGGGTGGCGGTCGGATTTTTTGCTATTTCTATGATTGGGCCGATGTATTCTTTAAGTAGTGCTATTTGATTTATGAAAGGATTCACTCTGATTGAAATTTTAGTTGTAATTGCTATTTTGGTTTTGTTGTCAGCTTTGGTCTGGCCCCCGTTTATGGATTTTAAAAGGAATGAATCATTGCGAGCAGCGGTACTTGAGGTAGAGTCGGTTTTGCATCAAGCCAGGTCACAGACTTTGGCTTCCCAGGAAGGTTTATCTTACGGAGTTTGGTTTGATAATGATAGGTTGGTCTTGTTTCGGGGTGAAGAATATAACGAAGTTGATGACCGTAATGTCATTTTTATTCTCCCGCCTGTTGTTAGTATTGATAATATAGAATTATCAGGAGATTCTACTATGGTGGTTTTTGACAGATTAACCGGTGAAGCTTTATTTTTCGGTCAGATAGATTTGGTTTTAACTTCAAATACGAATAAGAGGAAAGTGATTGAGATTTCTCCGGCAGGTGTAATAATGGTTAAATAATCTATGTTTTCTTTAAAAAATAAAAGTTTTGGTTTCGGGTTGTTGGAGGTGGTAATAGCTTCAGCCATAATTACTGTTTCTTTAGGGGTTTTAATTTTGTCTTTTGTTAATACTTTGGCTATGGAGGAAAATAGCCTCCGGCGAAATCAAGCAGCTTTTTTGGCTGAAGAAGCGGTTGAAATTTTGCGTTATTTGAGGTCTGAAAGTTGGGAGAATGTGAATACCCCTGGTGTCTATCAGGCGGTTTGTCAGTTGTCCGAATGTTTTTTGGTGCCTGACAATAATTTATTGATTAATGATATTTTTTATAGAGTGATCAATATTCAGCCTGCTTATCGTAATCAAAATAATCAATTAAGCGATAGTGGGGTTTTGGAGGAGGAGGCGATTTTTGTAGAAGTTAGTGTCTCTTGGTCGGGAAGAGGAGGGATGAGGACTGAAATTCTTAAAACTTATTTGACAGATATTTTTGATAATTAGGATATGTTTAATTCGAGATTAAATCAAAGGATGAACAACGGCTATACTTTAATTGAGGCCATTATTTATTTATTTATTTTGGTAATGATCATAACGGTTGTGATTTCCTTGTTAATCTCAATGATGTCTTCTCAAGAAAGAATAAGAACCGTGCGTGACCTCAACCGATCGGGGGTTGTAGCCATGGAGAGAATAACCAGAGAATTAAGAGAAGCCACTGTTATAATTTCTTCCGGTGAAAATTCAATTAATTTTTCCGTCAGAAATGATGATGGGGAGTTGATTTCTAAACAATTTTTTGTCTCTGAAGATAATTTATGGTTGGTAACAGCCGAGGAGACCAGGGCTTTGTTGGCTGATAACATAAAACCCTCTTCTCTTAATTTTTACAATCAGTCAAATAATGAGGTCATCTTGGTCGGAGTTCATTTGGGTCTAGAGCATAAATCAGACTCTGAAAGGCAAGAGTTTTTTCAAGCATCAGTTACGCTTCGTTAAATATGAAAGATTATTTAAATCAAAAAAACAACAAGTCTGGCCACGCTATGATTTTAGTGGTTTTGTTCAGTATTTTGTTATCTTTGGTTATTGCTGCCGGACTTCTTTTTCCGGCTCTTGTCAGTTTGAGAAACTCTAATGATTTGTGGCGTTCTAAAAAAAGTTTTTTTCTGGCAGAAGCTTTAGTTGAAGATTCGGTTTTTCGTCTCAAAAGAGGTCAGCCTGTTTCATCCGGAGAATTATTGACTATTGATGGTCAGAGTGCGACGGTCTTGGTAACCGATGCTCCAATCGGTGGAGGTAGAATTATTAATGTTACCGGTGATTGGTTGGGGGCAATCAGACGAGTAGAAGCCGAGTTGATTTTGGGTGACGGTATCGCTTTTTATTACGGGGTACAGGCGGGCAACGGTGGTTTTTTGATGAGTAATAATTCCAGGGTAATCGGCAATGTTTATTCCAATGGAAATATTTTGGGTGTTGGAAATGCCAGAGTGACAGGATCAGCTTTTGCCGCCTCTTCGGCTTCCTTGTCTGTTAATCAGGAAAATGCAGAGCCACTCCCGGCTCCCCATCATGTGACTTTTGGTAATAGCAGTAACACTCAAGATGCGGCTATGAGTTTTAAATTATCAGAAACCGGCCAAATAAACAGGGTGGCTTTATATATCAGAAAAATTGGGACCCCGGGCAATTTAACTGTCCGAGTGGTCGGTGACAATAATGGAAAACCCGGAATCAATACTTTGACTTCGGCCGTACTCAGCTCTTCTTTGGTAACATCTGAATTTGGATGGGTAGAAATTGTTTTTGGTTCCAATCCTGATCTTCAGGCAAATCAGACTTATTGGTTGGTGTTAGATGGCGCTGTTCATTCCAGTCGTTATTATGAGTGGGCAACCAATACTAATTATCAGGACGGAAAAGTTATGATAGGGGCTTTTAGCGGTGATTGGAATGATGTAAACCCATCTAATGCCAGCGCTTATTTCAGATTATGGTTAAATGGTTTAACTTCCACTATTGATCAGATAACTGTTGGTCAAAACGGAGAGGGGGTTGTGCATGCCCACACTATCACTAATGTTATTGCCAATGGTGAAATTTATTGTCAACAGGGGTCAGGTAACAATAAACCTTGCAATACTTCAGAACCTGATCCCGAACCCCAACC
>JBJHBV010000004.1:0-21018 GCA_050485705.1 Candidatus Vogelbacteria bacterium | reverse complement strand
TCTTTATATCGGTAGCTTGCGGGTCGTCTTTAGGCTTAACTTTTAAACCGGCAAATTCTCCCAATTCCGCATTAAACCTACCGGCCATAGAAACATGCTGAATAAAAGGCAAATCTTTTTCCTTGGCCAAATCCATATCCTCCGCTCCAAAAGCCGGAGCAATATGGACCACCCCTGTCCCTTCTTCGGTACTGACAAAATCCGCTTCATAAACTTGCCAACCATTTTCTTTATTGAGTAAATCTTTTTGATTATAGAAAAAATCAAAGACCGGCTGATAACTGCGACCAATTAAACTTTGTCCGAGAAAAGTTTCTTTCACATTAAAATCGCCTGAAAAAATCTCAGCCACCCTGTCGGAAGCGACAATATAATCAACTCCTTCAAAAGCAACTTTAGAATATTGAATAGAAGACCCGACCGCCAAGGCCACATTGCCGGGCAATGTCCAAGGAGTAGTGGTCCAAGCCAACAAAAAAGTTCCCGGTTCGTCAGTCAAAGCAAATTTAACCGTCACTGAGATATCGGTCACATCCTTATAGCCCTGATTAACCTCAAAATTTGACAAAGGGGTCTCACAGTCGGGACAAATATGCATTGATTTGTAACCCTCATAAATCAAACCTTGATCATATAATTTCTTGAATATCCACCAAATCGTTTCAGTATAACTAGAATCCATCGTTCGGTAATCATCAGCCATATCCACAAAGCGTCCCATCCTAGGGATAATTCTTTCCCATTCATGAGTGTAACGCAAAACCATCTCTCTGGCTGTCTCATTGAATTTGGTTAAACCAAATTTTTCTATATCAGTCTTGCCTTTCACACCCAACTCTTTCTCAACAATATTCTCTATCGGCAAGCCATGACAATCCCAACCCCAACGACGACGAACCCTTTTTCCTTTCATGGTCTGATAACGAGGAATAGCGTCCTTCAAAGAGGTTGGCAACAGGTGGCCAAAATGAGGCTTACCGGTAGCAAAAGGCGGGCCATCATAAAAAACAAACTCTTCCTTAGGCTCACTTCCGGCTGGAGTAGCCACGGTTTTTTTAAAAATATCTTTCTCTTGCCAAAAAGCCAAGGTCTCTTCTTCTTTCCGGCTAACTTCACTTTTAGTCTCTTTACTACTGTCAGTCATAAAACTATTTATACCACAGCTAACCCAATTGGTGAAACACAATCAGAATTAAAAGGCAAAATTTCCAAACCGCCCAAACTACATTCTATCTGGGGATCCAATACCCAGTAGATATAAACCATTGACCAAAACCTGACCAACCGCTTTTGTTAAAAACAGACGATAAGCCTCAGTCTCTGAACCAATAATTTTGTTTTTACTATAATAAGAACTGAATTGGCCGGCCAAAGTAAATAAATAAGTACATAAATACTGAGGGGCATTTTCCTTGCCGGAACGCCTAACAACTTCCGGAAAGCGAGCCAATAATTTTTCCAAATTTGAAATTTCATCTAGTCTCTCAAAACCGCCGGGTAGACCGCCGGCCTTTTCAATCACAGAATTAACCCTGACAGCCATATACTGCAAATAAGGACCCGAATTGCCTTCTCGGGAAATAGAAGTCTCCAAGTCAAAGATCATATCTTTGGTTATGTCTTGTTTCAAAATTGAATATTTTATTGCTCCTACCGCTATTACTTCAGCTATGGTTTTAACTTCAGACAAATCTCCCTGTTCCATTTTGGTTTCTATTTCTTCAGTCACAATATTCAACAACTGATCAGCAGTGATCACTTCACCGGAACGAGAAGACATTTTACCCGAAGGTAAACGAAGCATACCGTGCGATAAATGTTCGGTGCGCTTAGCGGTATTTTCATCTATCTGTCGTAGAGCCTCTAGAACCACCTTAAAATAACCTTTTTGTTCAGCCGCCGTCACAATAACCGAACGGTCAAAGTCAGCAAAACTGTTTTTACGCAAAGCATGAGCAATATCCTTGGCTTCATAAGTCGGCAAACCCTGGGAAGTTAAAAATACTCTGGTATGTAAAGATGAATCATGCTTAGCTCCATTAAAAATAACAGCCCCATCAGACTCCTCAAAAACCCCTTTGGTCAGATACTCCCTCACAATCTCCACTGCCGGCTCAGCCACCTCACTCTCAAAAAAATAAGCATCAAATTTTGTGCCGAGTTTTTTATATAAATTTTCAAAACTATCCAAGCTTACTTGCCTCCCCCACTGATACAACAACAGTAAAGACTGATCATCTTTATTGAACAAATGTCTGTTTATCTCTTTTATTTCCTCTTTGGACTTATCATCTGAATCATAAGCATTAGATCCTAAAGCATAACACTGACCTAAATACTCGGCCCTGTCTTCAATTGAAAGCTTATCTTTTGAACCGCCTGATTTTTTGAGACCCCAAACCGCTTTGGCGATATGTAGACCGGTATCACCCTGGTAAGTAATCCTCTTGACCGAAGCTCCGCCACACTGCCACAACCTAGATAAAGATTCCCCAATAATATTTCCGAGCAAATGCCCAATATGAAATGGCTTAAGAACATTGGTATTGGTATATTCAATTATAATTTTTTGACTCTTAAATTCACCATGCTTACCATAATCATCACCCAGCTCAATGATTTGCCGAAGATTATTAACCAGCCATTGTTCTTTCAGGAAAAAATTCAAAAAACCCGGCCCGGCAACTTCTACCGCTTTAATTTCAGGCCAATCAACCGATTGAAGATGATTTTTAATCTCTTCAGCCACAACAAGAGGTGCCTTGCCTACTTGCTTTGCCAAAACCAAGGCAATATTGGAAGCGTAATCACCAAAAGATAAGTCTGTTGTTAACTCAACTGAAAAATCCGTCTCAGGATATCCAAGAGTTTCAATAACCCCTTTTAGAGTCTGACTAATTTTATCGCTTATCATATACAAAAATATTACCACAAAAGCTTAGTTTCTCCCTGTACTCCCAAAACGCCCTTCACCCCTAATAGTCTCACTAAGCTCATTCACCTCTTCCAGTTTGGCAATAGTGACCGGTAAAATCAGAAGCTGAGCAATCTTATCACCGGCCTTAATCTCATAAGCTTCCCCACTTAAATTTATCAATCCCACATTATATTCCCCTCGATAACCGGCATCAAATACCCCACCGACAGTGTGAAGCCCCGCTTTAGCTAAACTGCTTTTATCTTTTACTATACCGGCATACCCGACGGGAAACTCCAAAGCAAAACCCAAATCAAAAATCCTTCTCTCTCCCGGCTTGAGACAATAGTCTTCTAGTGAATATAAGTCCAAACCAACATCTCCCGGATGGGCATAGCTGGGCAATTTGATATCCGATTTTAAAATTTTAATTTTTACTTCCATCAAAAGCTTGTCTTAAAATAAAATCAATATCACGAGCCAAGAGAATCATATCTTTTTCCTTTTTACCCCTAGTGGTTTCAGCGGCCGTACCGAGGCGAATACCGGACGGATCCACCGGACTACGAGTTTCTCCAGGAATGGTATTTTTGTTAACAATAATACCGTGAGCTTCCAACGCCTCGCTGGCAGACTTACCAGACAACCCTCGGCCACCCTGCCAAGTATCAACTAAAATTAAATGACTATCAGTCCCGCCGGTCACCAAGGGCCAACCTAATTTTTTCAACTCACCAGACAGAGCCTTGGCATTAAGTACAACTTGCTTGGCATACTTTTTGAAAGAGGGAGAATTGGCTTCTTGCAAAGCCACAGCGGTGGCGGCAATTTGATTTTCATGAGGACCTCCTTGCATACCCGGAAAAACAGCCTTATCTATTTTCGCTGATAGCTCTTGTTTGGAAAAAATAATAGCGCTACGCGGACCACGCAATGTCTTATGCACTGTGGTAGTCACAACATCGGCATATTTAAACGGCGAGGGATAAACCCCTCCGGCAATAAGTCCGGCAATATGAGACATATCTACCATTAAATAAGCTCCGCAGGCATCGGCAACGGCTCTGAATTTTTTGAAATCTATTTTGCGAGGATAAGCGGTAAAGCCGGCAATAATTAATTTCGGTTTTTCTTTTTTAGCTTGTTTCATCAACTCGTCATAATCAATCAAACCGGTTTTAGGATTAACCTCAAAAGACACACTCTGCCAAGCCTGCCCGGTAACCGAAACCTTATGACCGTGAGTCAAATGTCCACCATGAGATAAAGCCATACCCATAATCTTTTCTCCCAGAGGTACCAACCCCAAGTAAACAGCGACATTAGCCGGTGAGCCGGAAAGGGGCTGAACATTGGCTCGCCATTTTTTCCTGTCTGTTTTGTTTTTGACAAAAAGCTCCAAGGCTCGTTCTTGGCATAAGCTTTCTACCTCATCAATAATAGTGTTACCTCCGTAATATCTAGCTCCCGGATAACCTTCAGCATATTTATTGACCAACTCCGAACCAAGCGCCGCTAAAACATCAGCCGAAACATAGTTTTCTGAAGCGATTAAATTTATCACCCTGGTCTGCCTCTCTTTTTCTGTCTTGATTAATTTTTCAATCTTTTTGTCTTTCATATTATTTTTTAAATTGTTTTGGTAAGCCCACCATCGCTTGTTTAATATAATTAGAAGTTTCCACAGCATCATAATGCCTATCAGGCAAACCGGCCACTCTCTCAAATTTTATCTTGGCAATCGGCTGACCGCGACGAATAACCATATCTTCAAATGGTCTAACCTCAAGAGTCAGAGGCCTACCTTTTCCACCACCTGCCATACCCCAACCCGGATCAATAAAGCCGGCATAATGACTGCGAAACTCACCACTTCTTTCATCCATAGGCACCATTTCACAAGCTAAAGTCTCCGGCACACAAACCGCCTCAGCGGTTGATAACAAATAGAAGCGATCTTTCTTTAAAGAGATTAAGTCATTTTGGCCCCCCGACAAGGCTTTGAAAAAATCTTCCGCCTGATGATGATTTATTTTGGCAAAATCAACTGACGCAGAAATATCAGCCAAACACTCATAGCCCACCACCTTACTATCCAGGTCTAAGGTTAAAATAATAGAGCCATCATGGTCGGTTATTTTCAAATCTTGATATGAAAGCGCTTGACCAAAGCGATCATAAACAAGAGCTGCTCGCCCCAAAAAAATTTCCAAATCAGTTTCGGTAAAACGAGTATCCCTATTAAAAAGACGCAATTGACTTAAAGGCTGTCCGACCGACAAAACAATATTATAAGATTTAGGATTGATAATAATCCAAAGATCCAAGGTCTCACCGACACCGACCGGCACGGTATCATAGCGAGACACACCATCGGTAATCACCCGGACATGAGTATCATTACGTCCAGTGGTGGACTTAGGGTTACAATAACCATAAACATTGTGTGGCAAATTAACCGACTCATTCAAACGTGCCAAATACACCTTGTCTTTTTCCAAAGGTTTAGCCAAATCATGTTTTTGATATTTAAGATGAGCTAAAAGCTCTTTAATCGTTTCTCCCGGCAAGGGTTGAAAAATAGCTTCTACTTCATAGACTTCATCTGAAAGAGAAAGATCTAAAGAAGCCGGATTAACATTATCCAAACTGGCTCCTTTGATAAAACCGGAGTCAATCATTTCAAGTAAAGTCTTGTCCGGTAAAGCTCCATAACGACTGATGTGTTCGGTAGTAGTCATAATCAAAAGTCTACCATAATTCTATGAGCAAACCGAGAGTCAAAAAAGCCCCCGGCAAATAGTTCCTTGCGGAAAAATTTGCGCGGAGGCTCAAGGATTCAAGAGGGACAAGCCCTCAAGGAATCAAGGCTCAGGACTTCCGGGCCGAGGACACCCCGAGGTTGTCGCTGCGGTCGTCATCCCACCAGTTGTTGATGTGCAGACCCTTGGCGAAGCTGCCCACGTAGACGCGGTGGCCGTCCGAGCCGACAGAACTGGTGCGGACGTAGACCTTCTCGAACAGACGCTCGCCAGTGGCGAGGTAGTGGCCGACGATCGTATAGACCATGACCTGTGCCGAGGGTGTCTCCTCGCTCTTGTCGAGCAGAGCCTGCTGTTCGTCCCAGTTCTTGTTGGTTGAGTCAGGCACCGGGGTCTTACGAACCAGGCGCCAGCCGATCTCACCACGGTCCTTGGCGAAGGCCTCTTTGTTGTACCAGGAGTACTCGCAGCTGTAAAAGAGCTTGCGCTCGACCTTGCCACGGATGTCGAGAATCGACATCGGGAACACGACGACGAGAACGTGAGTGTCCTTCACAGACTCCAACACTTCCTCGGTGAACGGAACCTCGGCGAGATAGGCGAGCTGCGCTCTCGAGGGGTTGACCCCGAAGTGCTTGATCGCTTCCTCAATGCCGAAGAAGTTCCGGCCCATGATCTCGCGAGCGCGCTTCTGCGAGGTTGACGGTTCGAAACCGCCGCTCTTGATCAGACGAACCACATTGATGGCAAGATCATTGTCCTTCGAGTCAATAACCCTCTGGGCAAGATTGCTGTTGAGGCCGGCGGCTTCGAGCTTGTTGAGAAGCTCGTGACCTTTACCTCGTGAAATGGGGCTCACCATAATGGCACACCTCCTTTTGTTTATTCCCCGAAACACTCGGGTAAGCGACTTGTCTCGTTCTTAAGACTAGCGTTCTAGAGGCTTTAAAAACCTCCACAACGCTAGTCTTAAGTTTGTATAAAAAGAGCAGTTTCAAACTACCTAATTCATACCAGAAAAATTTTGATATATCAATCTCTTTGAAAATTATTTTAAATGACCCCTATCGCCTCCAACAACTTTCCTTGAACTGTCTCTATTGGTAAAGAAGCATCAATAATAAGATGATTATATTTATCAATCTCCTGTAAATAACCTTCCCGAACTCGCTGGTGAAATTCAATTGATTCAGCGTCAAGTCTGTTGTTATCTCGTCGGCCCACGGTTCTAGACAAACCAATTGTCGGATCTATGTCCAGAAGAATATAGAGGTCGGGCTTTAACTCATCAATCACTGCTCGGCTAATACTTTCCAGAAGAGGTAAATACTCCGGTCTTTCTCGACCATAAATTTGATAAGCATAAGTAGACAGGGCAAAACGGTTAGAAATCACATGACGGCCGGCTTCCAACTCCGGCCTGATCACCTCTCCGACCAATTGAGCTCGAGCTGCAACAAACAACAAAAGCTCGGTCTCCACTGTCATACCTTGCGCCTCATCGGATAATAAAATCTTTCTGATATTTTCACCGATAATTGTCCCACCCGGCTCCCGAGTAAAAACGAAATTTTTCTCGTCTAACTTTTTCTCCAACAAAGCAATTTGAGTATCTTTACCAGATCCCTCTCCTCCTTCAATAGCAATAAATTTACCTCTTTTTATTTCCATTATTTTTTATTTTTATGATTTTACCCCCAGATATCTTTAGTCTATACTAAAGACAAAGACTAACCAAATATTCATATGAAACAATATTTAGAGGCTTTAGAGAAAATAATGACCGAAGGAGTAGATAGAACAGGTCGCAACGGTCTGACTCGCTCTATTTTTACAGTACAGTTACGCTTTAAAATGAGTGACGGTTTTCCGGCGGTAACCACTAAGAAACTCGCCTTTAAGGCAGTCAAAGGCGAACTTCTGTGGTTCATTGAAGGTAGTTCTGATGATAATCGCCTGAAAGAGATAATGGGTGGAGCAAGCAGAACCATTTGGACCGACAATGCCGAAGCCGACTACTGGAAAGATAAAGCCAAATTCCCCGGCGATCTCGGCCGGGTTTATGGTGTCCAGTGGCGCGACTGGACCAACAGCCAAGAAGAAAAAATCGATCAATTAAAAAATCTAATAGACAAATTAAAAACCGACCCCAATGACCGCCGACTAATTATCACTGCCTGGAATCCGGGCGAACTTGATCAAATGGCCCTGCCACCTTGCCATATGATTTGCCAATTCTTCCATCAAAACGGTAAGTTATCTCTACATATGTTCCAGCGCAGTTGCGATATGTTTCTGGGGGTACCATTCAATATCGCCTCCTACTCTCTTTTCTTGCACATGGTCGCTCAAGTCACCAATCTAGAGGCCGATGAATTTGTCATCACTTTAGGTGACGCTCATATTTATGAAGAACATTTTGAAGCAGTCAAAGAACAAATTAAGCGACAACCAAAAGCCCTACCTGAACTCTGGCTCAACCCGGAAGTAAAAAATATTGATGATTTCAAAATGGAAGACATAAAACTTCTAAACTACGAACACCATCCGACCATAAAAGCTAAAATGATTGTTTAAAAAATGAACAAACCGACAATCAGTATTATTGCCGCCCACGATAAAAATAAAAATATCGGTCAAGCCGGAAAACTTCCTTGGAATCTACCGGCTGACCTTAAGCGTTTCAAAGAAATAACCATCGGCCACCCCATCATTATGGGTAGGAAAACTTTTGACTCCATCGGCCGACCACTACCAAAGAGAGACAATATCATTATCACCAGAGGAGATCTGTCTATTCCCGGAGTAACAATTACTCACTCACTAGAAGAAGCTCTGGCTGAAGCTAAGAAAAAAACCTCGGGAGAGATATTTATCATCGGTGGAGGGGAAATCTACCGACAAGCAATGGAGCTGGCCGACAAACTTTATCTCACTCTTATTGATAAAGAATTTACCGGTGATACTTTTTTTCCAGACTACAATCAATTCAAAGAAACACGCAGAGAAACCCACCAAGGTGATGAATTCACCTATCACTTTGTAGAACTGAAAAGATAATGCCGACAATATTTTTTCAAAACAAAAAAGAAATTGTTCCGGGAGTTTTTGAACTCTCTTTTTTGGTTGAAAATTTTTCTTTTAAGCCCGGACAATTTATTGATATTATCTTGCCAAAAAGTATTACAGATTCACGTAGTAATCACCGAGAATTTTCTATTCTTTCTACGCCGACTGATTTACCGGTAATAAAAACAGCTTTCAAATATTCACCCAGTGAATTTAAAAAATATTTACTTAATTTAAAACCAAATGAGGTAGTAAGTTTTGTTGGCCCTTATGGTGATTTTGTTTTATCAAAAAACTCACCCACCTGCTTCATTGCCGGCGGAATTGGCATCACCCCGATAGTTAGCTTAGTCTCCGAAGCAAAAGATAAAGACCGAGTAACGGTGATTTATAATGACAGCACTGCTCGTTTCCCCTACCAAGAGACCTTAACTGAAAAAAACATCAAGCTCATTACCACCACTGAGAGAATAAATGAAAAAATAATTACTGAAAATGATCTAAAACCAAATACTAATTTTTACATCGCCGGCCCGGTAATGATGGTAGTCAAAACAAAACAAACCCTAGAAAATCTAGGGTTTGCCTCTGAAAATATTTTTACCGATGAGTTTGTGGGGTATTGACAATCAGATAAAAAATGTATTATAGTATAAAAAGATTTTAAAAATTTAATGTTTTGAGACTAGCGTTGTGGGAGTTTTTTGCAAGCTCTTAGAACGCTAGTCTCAAGAACGAGACAAGTCGCCAATCCGAGCGATTCGGATAGTTAAACGAAAGGAGATAACGTCATGATGACGATTATTCAGCAGTCCGCAACCACCGGCCAGATCAAGCAGATCAATAGGTTCGGGTCCGACGCCATCGAGAAGGTTCTCGACGAGCTCGACCTCGACAAACCCAGCGCCCAGCGCGTCATCGAGCACGGCGACGAGTTCGCACGAAGAATTCGCGAAGCGGCCCTCGCCTCCCTCAAGGACCTGTCGGTCACCGACAAGTTCAAGAACGAGGAAGTCGCCTCGAACTACGGCTACCTCTCCGGCTACACTAGCCCGAAGTCGATCACGGAGCAGTGCAACATTCTGCGCCAGATCTTCCCGGGTATCGGATTCGCCGACGAGAAGCTCGCTGAGCGCGAGGTGCCGAAGCACACCGAAGGATGGTTCGCCATCCCGAAGTGGCAGACGGTCGCTCCGACCTACACCGAGGCAGTGCAGAAGGTGCTCGACGCGATCAAGAAGGCTCGGAACGGCAAGTTCTGCAACTACCGTGACGGCCAGATCATGAACGAGCGTCTGCGCCAGTCGGCCAAGACGGAGGCCGTGTTCCAGAAGCTCGCAGGCGAGCAGAAGGATCACGACATTCTCGTGGTCGCCGCCCAGTTCGGTCTGCGTCATCGCGGGCGCTCGGTTCGCCGAGCACGCGAGGTCATGCAGGCCAACGAGTGCGGTCTCAGTACCTTCGCCGTCGGGATCATGATCCTGACGCATCCCGAGCGTCTGTCGCACCACAACGATCTCTGGATCAACTGTGCGGGCGACGAGTTCGACGATCCGGGTGCCGATGCTCGCTTCGTTCTCGCCCCGGTCTTCTGCTTCGGCGGCGGCGAGGTCAGGTTCGGCTCGCACTGTTTCGACTACGCCTGCGGTTACTTTGGGTCGGTGTCGGCCTTCGTTCCGCAGTCCTGAACCTCGAGGACTTGATTGTTTGATGCTTTCTGAGTCCTTGAACCTTTGTCCGCGAAGCGGACTCGCCGGGTTATCCACAGTGTGGGTAGCCCGGTTTTCTTTTTTCATAAAATCAAATTTTTGGTATATTTATAAGTGAGATTAGGCTCATGAACAGCAGTTTACGGATTGCTGTCGCCGAACTCTCTCTTCAAAAGAGATAAAACAACCAGCGTCTTAGAGATTGTGGTTTCTGAGAGAGTGTTGTATTGAGGAGACACTGCTTGTTTCCGTCTAGTGAAGGTTGTTTAGGAATTTACTGAACTGCTTCCACATAAAATACAGGAGTGAGAGCGTGTCCTATTTCCAGTAGGGACCATGTTCAAGCTCTGGTGTCACGGATGGACGGAGACAATTATCCGGATGCCGATGATCGCTTCGATCACGCCCCGATCTTCAACTTCAACGACGGCAAGGTCAAGTTCGACACGAACTGGTACGACAACGCCAACGAAAACTATGGGTCGGTGTCGGCCTTCGTTCCGAAGTTTCTCCCCAAAGCAAAAAGCACCTGATCGGTGCTTTTTGTATTAGTCGGTTTTCAAGGAGCGTATCCAACCGCCGAGCATCCGCCCGATCTCGTCAACCTCGCCCTGCACCACCGTGTACTTATTGTTATCAAGTGCTCTTGTGTCTTTCATGAGTCGTATAAATACACGGAACAGATTAAGATCTACACTTACTTGTTCAAGTGTTGGTATCTTCTCTTTCTTCGACTGTCCGCTTGCTCTGAAGATGTCTGACATGATATCAAGCAAGACGCTTTCCGAGCGTTCAAACGTGGTGAAGCGATCTTTTTTGGGAATTAAACTGTGATATTCGTGGAAAGTTTTATACAAATCGTATGACTTTTTAAATATCGGTATATCGAATTCATTCATGATTGTTTATAAGAATTTATATGAGCAAATAATTTCGCCAGAGAACCTCTTTTTGTCGTGGGAAAAATTTAAGAAAGGTAAACGCAATAAACGAGACGTAGCGAAATTTGAGTTCAATCTTGAACCAAACATCTTTAAACTGCATCGGGATTTGAAAGAAAAGAAATACAGGCATGGGCCATACTTTGGTTTCTACATACGAGATCCGAAAGTCAGGCACATTCACAAAGCAACGGTCAGAGATAGGATTGTTCACCATGCGGTGTTCCGAGTTTTGAACTTTCTGTTCGAGCCGACATTCATTTCCACTTCGTTTTCGTGCCGAATTGGTAAAGGAAATCATAAAGGCGTATACGCCCTTGAGGATATGGCACGGAAAGTGAGCAAAAACTACACCGGGCCATGCTTCGCCTTGAAATGCGACATCAAGAAATTTTTTGACAGCGTGGATCATGTGATTCTTTTAGGACAGATTGGCAAACGGATACAAGATGAGGACACAATGTGGCTTCTTCAGGAAATTATTGGAAGCTTCTCCACTTCAGGCACGCTGTTTGAGAAACACGGACTGCCTATCGGCAATCTCACCTCACAACTCTTTGCCAACATATACATGAACAAATTCGATCAGTTCATGAAGCATGAATTGAAAGTCAAACATTATGCTCGGTATACCGACGACTTTGTTATTCTCTCTGAGACATATAGCGAATTTGATGATTTACTTGAGAAAGTCATAAATTTTCTTCATGACAAGCTTCGCCTTTCCCTACATCCTCACAAGGTGAACGTTCGCAAACTGCACCACGGGATAGATTTCCTTGGGTATGTAATCTTTCCGCATTACAAGTTGCCGAGAGCTAAGACACGTCGGCGTGTCGTGCGAAAGTTACAACAGCGAGCTGAGGAATATAAGGAGGAAAAGATTGATGATGTCACCCTGAACCAATCACTTCTTTCCTACCTCGGTTTGCTATCGCATGCCAATACACATAGTTTTTCAGAAGACTTAAAGAACAAAATGTGGTTTTGGTTAAATAATAATTAAAAAATTATGTACTTTATAAGTGTCGCCCAACAAAGGGGTTTTAGCAAGTCAAAAAAATAACCGCCCATATACTGAGCGGTTATTTTTTATTTTCTTTATTTCAAAATTATTTAGTCACTTCAATCCCCATGGAACGAGCAGTACCTTTAATGGTATTCATAGCGGCCTCAACCGAAGCAGCGTTCAAATCTTCCATCTTCTTCTCGGCAATTTCTCTTACTTGTGCTTCAGTTACCTTACCGGCCTTACTGACCAAATTTTTTCCGGAACCTTTTTGTACCCCGGCGGCTTTCATCAGAAGATTAGCGGCGGGTGAAGTTTTTAAAATAAAATCAAAACTACGATCATTGTAAACCGTCAACTCTACCGGAATAACATCTCCCCCCATCTGAGCGGTGGCGGTATTGAATTGATTAACGAATTCTCCAATATTAATACCGGCCTGGCCAAGAACAGGACCAATCGGCGGAGCCGGGGTCGCCTTACCGGCCGGAATTTGCAATTTTACTTTTTTCTCTACCTTTTTAGCCATATTAGTTGAAATTTACTTTAAGCCCTAACAGTATACTTATAATTCGGGCTTTGTCCAATCTAGATCTTTTTCACCTGCAGAAAATCAAGTTCTACCGGCGTCTCACGACCAAACATTGAAACCAGAACTTTAACCTTACCTCTATCTTCATCTATCTCACTGACTTTACCCTCAAACTCCTTAAAGGGCCCGTCCACGATGACCACCGCTTCCCCGGGCTCAAGGTCTACCTTGTGCTTCACATTATCATCATCCATTCTGGAAAACAGCTCTTCCACTTCCGCCTTATCAAGCGGTACCGGCACCACCCCTGAACCGATAAAACCGGTTACCCGAGGAGTATTTCTAACCACATACCAAGAGTCATCGGTTACAACCATATCCACCAAGACATAACCGGGGTATATCTTTTCTTCTACTGTCACCCTCTTTCCACCTTTGATTTTTACTTTTTTTTCAATTGGCACCAAGACATTGAAAATCTTGTCTTCAACTCCCAAAGATTCAATTCTTTGTTTTAGGTTGCGAGCTACAGCATTTTCGTAGCCGGAATAAGTATGAATAGCATACCAATTTCTCCCCTGATTTAGTTCTTGTTTAGCCATAGTGAAAAATTATCTAAAATAAGTAATGACTTCTTGTAAAACAGTAGTAAATAGAAAATCAAATAAACCCAAATACAAAGAAACAAAAATAGACAAAACAATAACCACAACCGTAAAAATAGTTGCTTGTCTTCTGGTGGGCCAATTAACGTGCCTTAATTCCCCCTTGGTTTCTTTGAGATAGTTAACGAATGACATATTTTTAAATTTAATCTAAAAAAGCCCCGCGGGCTTATGTCTAATATAGGTTATCGGAACAAAAATGTCAATAAAGGCAATGCCTATATTCCACCCAAGATCAAAGTAACTTCAAATGTCTCCTCACCCCGAATCACCCGCAAAACGACTTCATCACCGGGAGCATAACGACGAATGACGGTAGAGAGACTATTGCCCGGCACCAATCTTTCGTTATTAAAATGAGTAATAATATCACCGGCTTTCAATCCCGCATCAACCGCCGGAGAATCTGGCTCAATAGCTGTATCGCCTCCCCCACCCACCAAGAGTACTCCGGCCTCTGAGGGTAGATTTTGACTTCGAGCCATTTCCGGTGTGATCTGTAAATAACGCACTCCTATATAGGGACGGATAATTCTCCCTTCAGTAATAACAGATTCAGATATCTGGCTTAAACTTTCAGAGGGAAGAGCAAAACCAATATTTTCCGATCCAATAGCCATGGCCACACTCATCCCCACCACCTCGCCCGACAAATTCAACACCGGACCGCCGGAATTACCCTGATTGATAGCGGCATCGGTCTGAATCACCCCATCCAAAAATTCACTCCGACCAAAACCGGAACCGGCTACAATAGAACGAGATAGTCCGGACACCACCCCTACTGATACGGTATTTTGAAATTCACCCAAAGCATTTCCAATAACAACTATTGTCTGTCCAAGCTTCAAATCTCTAGAAGAACCGAAGCCTAAAACCGGGGCATCTTCAATCTCAATTTTTAAGACAGCTACATCCAAGATATCATCTTGAGCTACAATCTCCGCTTCATACTCTACTCCTTCATTGGTAATAACCCTATAACTCGCCTCAGAAAATTCAATTACATGCCTGTTGGTTAAAATATAACCATCAGATGAAATAAAGAAACCGGAACCGCCAGAAACCTGTCTTTCCGCCCCTCTTCTTGGTGATATCTCAGGCACCTCTATTCCAAACTGACGTAAAAAGATATCAAAGAAGGGGTCGCCAGAAGATGGTGCAACAGATGACGAAATCTCGCGAAAACCGGCAATGGAAACTACAGCCGGATTGGCTTTCTCAACTACCCCCACAATCAAATCTTCTGTTGTTAATAAAAAGGTGGAACCATCAACACCTTCTAAGTAACGACTGATGTTATGTTGCCAAGTTTCTGTCATTAACCAGTTAAAAATTCTTTCCTTAAAAACCGATAAACCAAGCGTAAAAACCAGAAACACAGCCACCGAAACCGTAGCGCTAACAATAATTAATTGTTTCAAATTGTTTTTTTCTTCTGGCATTTTACTATTATAACAAATTTGAATCTAAGATTTCCTTTTTATGTCATGACCACCAAACTGATTCCTTAAAAGAGATAAGATTTTACCGGTATAACTTGGCTTTTTCTCCGAAGCAACTCTAAACAGATATGACCCTTTAATGATCGGGGTTTCAATTTTAAGTTTTTTAGCAGTCAAAACTGTCCACTTACCTTCTCCGGTATGGTCAACAGAACCAGAAACATTTCTTAAGCTTGGACCATATTGCTCAAAACCGGAAGACAGCCAACCGACTAAACGAGATTCAATCACACTACCATGATTGTAAAGCTCGGCTATATCTTTTAAGTTAAGTTTAAAAGGTGACTCCTTCATAACGGTGAAACCTTCAGCCAAAGCTTGCATCATGCCATACTCAATACCGTTGTGAACCATTTTAACAAAGTGCCCGGCTCCGGCTTTGCCAACATAGGCATATCCATTCTTAATGGAAATATCTTGAAATAATTTTTCAAAGTCAGTGAAAACTTTTTTCTCCCCTCCCACCATCACGCAAGCGCCACCCTTGGCTCCACCCGGACCACCGGAAACACCGGCATCTAAAAAATTTATTTTTCTTTTCTTCAATTTTTCAAAGCGTTCCATAGATTTTTCAAAAAAAGAATTTCCTCCGTCAATTACCGTGTCTCCCGGATTCAATTGCGGAACCAGCTCATCAAGCACTTCATCAACGGCAGTATGAGGTACCATCAACCACAACAATCTCGGTTTTTGTTGTGAAGCAACCAAATCAGACAAAGTATCAACCAGTTTTATTTTTGACGATACTTGCTTTTTTACAGATTCTGGATTTCGATGATAAATAGTGACTCGCCAGCCATTTTTCATCAAACGTTCAGTCATCCCTCGCCCCATCTTACCAAAACCAACATAACCGATTTCCATATTTTTTTTATTCATATTATTTCTTCTTAACTTCAGGCAAACTGCCCGGTTTGTAAAACACTAAAGGCAAATTCTGAGCCCCTGATAAAATCTTGGTCATAAAATCCCAAGCCGATCTCACCTCTTCTGTGGTGGCAAACAAAGTTTGATCTCCCAACAAAGCATCATGCAATAGTCTTTCATAAGCATCGGGTACCATTTGATGAAGAGGGCTTTCCCCGTAATAAAAAGATAAATCAGTTGGTACCAACTCATAAGCAAAGCCCGGCTTTTTACCCCACAATTTAACCACAATACCCTCATTAGGTTGAACAGAAAAAGTGATGACATTTACCGGATCAGACAAATTGTTAAACAAACCAGCTTCTGGTTTGAAATAAATTTTGATCTCAGCCAAATCAACGCCAACTGCCTTGCCGGATTCTAAAGAAAAAGAGGTATCACGCCAACGAGAACCTGATAGTGAAAAATTTAATTTAAAATAAGTTTCTGTTTTTGACTGCGGTTTCACTCCGGACTCTTCTTGATAGCCAACATACTGACCAAGTAAAACTTTCTCTTTAAAACTTTTCGGTGATTTTAATCTAGAAAGAACCCGAGCTCTCTCCTGCCTAATAGCGGTGCAAGAAAAATCTTCCGGCTTGTCCATCGTTACTACCGCCAACATCTGCATCAGATGATTTTGCCCGACATCACGCAAAGCCCCCACCGAATCATAAAAAGACCCTCTCTCTGCAACTGTCCCTGATTCCAATAAGCGAATCTCTATTCTATCTATATATTGACCATTCCATAAAGACTCAAATAAAGAATTAGCAAAACGAAAAGACAAAATATTTTGAATGGTTTCTTTAGCCAGATAATGATCAATTCTGAATATCTGATCTTCTTTAAAAATAGCACTTAATCTATTTTCCAATTTTTTGGCTGTAGCTAAATCTCGCCCAAAAGGCTTTTCCACCAAAACCCTGGTCCAGCCGGACAAAGCGAGCATCTCCTCATCAACCGGCTCTTTGAGTCTAGCAACATCAAGGCAAGATTTTGATAAACCGCTTTTTTTCAAATTAGTAAAAATCTCATCATAAAACTCAGGCGGGACAGCTAAATACAAAAGCTTATTACTACACACACCCCAAACACCGTCCTGTCCCTCCAAGACTTTAGCTAAGTCATGATAACCGGACAAATCTGTAAAGTTTCCAACCACATAACTTAATTGCTTCAAAAATTCTTTCTTGATTTTTTCCTGCTTTCCGTTCAAAGAATCAGAGACTAAAACTTGAAACTCTTCTTTCTTCAAAGATCTTCTAGAAAACCCTACTATTTGAAAACGATCGGGCAACAAACCTTTAACATATAAATCAAACAAAGCTGGTAAAATTTTCTTACGACTCAAATCCCCGGTCACCCCAAAAATAACCACCGTAGTTGGGACCTTGATCTTTAAACCTGTATCCTGAATCATGGACCAATTGTAACATGGCCCGAAAAATGATTTTAGTTTTGTTTTTTAGGAATAATCAGGACAGCAATAAAGTAAACTATAACCGCCGGAACAAAAGCCGTGAAGACGGCCAAAAAAACATAAAGTAATCGTAAAATAACAGGATCAATATTAAAATACTCTCCCAACCCACCAAATACACCAGCAATGACAATATTATCTTTACTACGCCACAACCTCTTAGGGCTCTCTATGTTTTCCATATAAAAATAAAATTAATGATAATGGTGATGACCAACCACCCTCTTTTCTTTCACTCTACCATAAAGCATCAGAACGGCAATCAAAGTCGTAATGGGGACTGTCAAAATAAGACCGATACTACCAACAACAGTTCTGACAATCTCCGTTGAAAACACCTCTCTGTTGATTAACATAAAAGCTGATTGGTCTGACATATAAAACAAAAGAATCAAAGGCAAAGAAGCTCCCACATAAGCAAAAACCAAAGTATTTACCAAAGCACTGACATGTTCTCGTCCAATACGCAGAACTTTTCTATAAAGATCTTTCCTCGTTAGATGGGGGGCGGCTAAATGAAGCTCGGTCACGGTTGCTGCTTGAGTAACGGCAATATCATCAAGCACTCCAATAACACCAATGATAATAGCTGCCAAAAGGAGACCGGCAAAATCCAAACTGCCGGCAGTATTGAAATTCAAGTAAACAGCCTCATCGGAAGCAAAGCCGGTCAATCGGGCCATCACAACTGAAAAGTAAGCTAAAAATCCAGTTAAAACAATCGCCGCCACCGTACCCAACAAAGCGGCATTAGATTCCAGATTGAAGCCGTGGGTAGCATAAATAGCAATGGCCAAAATAATGGTAGCCACCACTGAACTGATCAAAACCGGAGAAGCTCCGGCCAACAAGGCCGGTAAAAGTAAATAAAAAATTACTAAAAAACTACCCACCAAACTAAGAAGAGCTCTTACTCCTTGCCAGCCTGAGAGCCAGACTGTTGCTAAAGCAAACAAGAAAACCAAAAAATATAAGACCCCCCTCCTGTCCGGCTCGGCAATAGAAAAGAATTCTTCACCATTAATAGTTAAAATATAACGAACAAAAACCTTGTCACCTTTCTGTAAGGTTAAAAAGTCATCCTCTATTTCTACCACCCTGTCAGCCAAAGGCCCTTCTAAAAACCTAACCTCAACTGTTTGATACACTGTTTCAACGTCTGTCCCGGGTATAAATCTCAGTTCTTCGGCTATCACCTCTGTCACCTCAGCCCGATACAAACCTCTTTCATCTTGGTAAAATTCTACTGCCCAAGAAAAGGAGGGTAGAAGAAACGCCACCGACAGGAAAATCAAAAAATATTTAAATAAACGCATAAATATAAGTATATCAAAATATCAAATCCGGCATAAAAATTATCAATTCCAGTAATAATAAAGTTCCAAGAGTTAGAAGATAGGCCGAATAAAAAATAGCATACCAATTATTTTGCTTCATAGACCACAGCAAACTTGTCTGCAATAATCTTTTAGGTATTAGAAGAAGTGTTAAACCATCTAAAATCATCAAGCCGGCAATCAAATAAACGACAACCGAGTTAAGTTGATAAAAGCTAGACAAACCAACCCCCAAAGCCAGAAATAACCATAAAATAGCAAAGGTCTTAATCGGTAAATTGTTAAACCTTGTAATCAGCAGACCAAAAACCGAACGAAACAAAAGAAACATCAAACCGGCTATAAACATCAAACCACCGACAACTAATGGAAAAAAATAAATCATAAACATAAAATTAGAACAACTCAGGAAAAAATTCGGCCAACAGCTGTAAAACCTTGGTCTTCACCTCAATTAAATTTCCTTCAATCATTGCCCCGGCAGCCCCGGCATGACCCCCACCCCCTAAAGAAGTTGCGAGACGAGAAACATCTATATGGCTATCACGACATCTAGTACTTAAAAACACTTGGCCTTCTTTCTTCTCCACCAAACTAATCCCCATCACCCAATCTTTGACCGTAATAAGATTATTGGGAATCTGAGCGTTGGACATATCTTCTTCTGTAAAATCTTTTTCTTTAATGACATCGTACCCTAAAGCCACTAAGGCAATCTTACCGGCACCAACAACTTCTATCTGACTATAAGCTAAAGAACGATAAGCAAGCTGACCGGGAGTATTTTGACTATTCATTAAAGACAAAACTGCTGAGAAACGAGGATAAATATCTACCAAACGAGAAGCGATCAAAAAAGTCTTGCTGGTGGTCTGAGGGTAACGAAAACCGCCCGTGTCTCCATACAAACCAATAAAAAGACAAATGGCCATATCCGGCTTAATCTCAATTTTCCAATCCTCAAAAAGATGAAAGAGTATTTCCGCCGTAGCCGGAGCATTTCCATCAATCAAATTAATATCACCATAAGCGCTGTTTGAAACATGGTGATCTATAACCACAGTTTTCATCCCGGCAGGAAATACCACTTTTTCTTGTTTGGAAATCATTCCTTCATTAGAAGAATCTAACACTATAAACAAATCAAAAGCTGTCTGGTCTATCTCAAAAAAGTTTTTCTCCTCAATTTCATTAAAACAAGGCAAGAAAGACAAAGACTGTGGCAATGGAGAGTCTCCCGCTATCACCACTGCTTCTTTACCCATATTTTTCAAAGCTTGATAAAAAGCCAAAGCACTACCAACGCTATCTGGGTCAGGACTGGGGTGAAGATGTAACAACAATCTTTGAGCTTTCTTTATTTCTTCCAATATTAAGGCGGACTGAATTTTAAAATCTTTCATATTAGCCTGTTCAGTATAACATACCTCCAAAATACTTGGCGTATCTAATATAATATGCTAATTTTAACTACGGAAAAAAACAAAATCCCTACTTAGGGAGAAAGGAGTAGCACATTGAGTACAACAATAACCACCAAGATAGCCTGGATATCCAGGCACAATCTAACAGCGAAACAAGAAGAACTGTTGGAAAGAGTGCACGGAAGCTATAAGAAGGTATGTAATTACCGACCCCATTTTAGCAGTCCGAGCAATGCCTCCAATTATGTTAGACAATTGATTAATAATGGTTATGAAGTCTATATGAGCCCAGTTCCAGAATTCATATTACAGGAGCTGAAACAATCAGGAGTGACCTTTAGATACTTTGATGGTTACACTGATGATAACAATTGTTATCAAGCCAATGGAATCATTGAAGTACAAGGTTCAACCGAGATCATAATAATATAGACTCGAACAAACCCGCCCCAAAAGGCGGGTTTTGCATATATAAAGAAACCCGCGCCTAACCAGACGCGGGTGAAAACTAGACCAAGAAGGCAAAGTGATCATCGGGGGAAAATTCCGGAGGGACAGAAATCGCCTCGAAATTACAACTCCCCCAACGGTTGGAGACCTGACACAAGTGAGACCTGTGGATATAATCAACAGTCTCGGTTGCCACCACGATCACTTCCTCCTCCAACAGATCGTAACTAAGAGCAAACAGGAGTGGGAGCCACAAAGGACACAACTTCAGATCGTGAGCCTCAGCTCGATGAATAAGGTTTTTGTAGC
>JBJHBV010000003.1:0-28705 GCA_050485705.1 Candidatus Vogelbacteria bacterium | reverse complement strand
GTTGTGGACTAGATATTGACTGGAGTAACATAGATAGTCAGTGCCCTAATTCTAGACTTTATAGAGATATTGATAATTTGGTGTTTTATGGTCATGACGATTCAGGTGTGCCAACTAATTTTTATAGAGTTATGAGAATAGACCCCGTAGATAATGGTTCAGGGATTAGAATACGTGTGGTCGCAGGCTGGAAAGATAATAATATTTTTAGAAGTGCAAATATTGGAACCTTCTTGATGCTTCCGCAAGATTTTTAGTATAATATCCATAAGATAAGATGATATATAAAAATAAAAAAGGTTTCGTCCTCTTGTATGCAATTCTTGTCGCTAGTGTTGTGGCTATAGGAGGTGCTTTGTTGACTGATATAATAGTTAAACAAATAAACTTATCTAATGTTGGTCGTGATTCTCAAATTGCATACTATGCGGCTACTGCAGGAGAGGAATGTGCCAGATATTGGAAGAGAAACTGGGCTTTTGGGGCTTTAGAAATAGGAGATTATTATTTTGAACCTGATTTTAATGAGATAACATGTAATAATGATATAATAATTGTTAATGGGCAATATCAGGAAGATGTTGGGGGTACTTTTGAATTCATTATGGCAGATTTACCCAACAATTCTTGTGCTAAGGTTCGTGTTGTAAGAATAATGGATATAAACAATCCTTCTGATTATATAGAGTCTCTTGGTTATAACTTGGGTGATGATTCATGTGAGGGGTCTTCATTGAGAAGAATTGAGAGAAGAATAGTCCGTTCTGATATATAATTTTTATAGTATTATTGGCTAATATGGCCAAGGATTTTAAGGTGTCTAAAAAAGAAGCCGAGGGGCGTATAAAGAAACTCAGAGAGGCGATAGATCATCATCGCTATCTATATCATGTGGAAGATAGGGGGGAGATAAGTCCATCTGCTCTTGATTCTCTAAAAAAAGAACTGGTTGATTTAGAGACTCAATTTCCAGACTTAGTGACTCCAGACTCACCTACTCAGAGGGTGGCTGGGGTTCCTTTAGATAAATTTGTTAAGGTTAAGCATCGGGTATCACAATGGTCTTTTAATGACTGTTTTACACCGGAAGAGCTTAGAGAGTTTGATGCTCGAGTTAAGCGTTTCTTGGGGGGTGTAGCTCCTACCTACACTGCTGAACTTAAAATAGATGGATTTAAAATAGTTTTAACTTACAAGAATGGTTTCTTGGTGACAGCTGCTACCAGGGGAGATGGTAAGTTTGGTGAAGATGTGACTCAAAATGTCAGAACTATAGAATCGGTTCCTCTTAAGCTTAAAAAACCTTTAGATGCTATTGTTGAAGGTGAAATTTGGTTAAGCAAGAAAAATTTCTTAGCTCTAAATGAGAAAAGAAAGAAAGCCGGTGAGGATTTGTACGCCAACCCTCGTAATATAGCGGCGGGAACTATTCGCCAGCTTGATTCTAAGTTGGTGGCGGAAAGACCTTTGGACAGCTTTATTTACGACCTGGCTTGGACCAGAGAGGTATTACCAAAGACTCAACATGAAGAATTGGAATTTCTAAGGACTTTGGGTTTTAAGGTGGACCCACATTTTGAAAAATTTTCTAACATAGAAGGAGTGATTGACTATTGGCAAAAATGGCAAAAAAAAGCTGATAAGCTTTCTTTCGGAGTAGATGGAGTAGTGGTCAAGGTTAATGAAAAGAAATATCAGGACAAATTGGGATTTACTGGTAAGGCTCCTCGTTTTGCTATTGCCTTTAAATTCCCGGCAGAAGAAGCAACTACTGTGGTAGAAGATATTGTCTTTCAGGTGGGAAGAACAGGAGTCATTACCCCTGTGGCTCATTTAAGGCCGGTATTGTTGGCCGGCTCTACTGTCTCTCGGGCTACTTTGCATAATGAGGATGAGATAAAAAGACTTGATGTTCGGATAGGTGATACAGTGGTTGTTCAAAAAGCCGGTGATATTATCCCGGATATCATCAAGGTCTTATCGGAACTGAGACCTAAAAAAACCAAACCTTTTGTTTTTCCGGACTATTTAGAAGCTTGTGGAGGACCAATTGAGCGTATACCTGGGCAGGCGGCTCATCGTTGTGTGAAACCCAATTCTTTTGCTCAACTGAAGAGAAAATTTCATCATTTTGTATCTAAATCAGCTTTTAATATTGAAGGTTGTGGCCCTAAGGTGATTGATTTGCTGTTGGAAGAAAAATTACTGTCTGATTTTGCCGACATTTTTACTCTAAAGAAAGGAGATTTATTGTCTTTACCTCGTTTTGCTGAAAAGTCGGTTGATAATTTGTTAGCGTCCATAGAGAAGAGTAGGCGAATTACCCTGGCTAGATTTCTGGTAGCTTTATCTATCCCTCAAGTTGGAGAAGAGACCGCTATGGATTTGGCTTCCAATTTTGGAAGTTTAGGGGCCTTAAGAAGGGCTTCACTTAGTGAGCTGGAAGATATTCCCGGAGTCGGTGATGTGGTCGCTAGATCTATTTTTGAGTGGTTTAGGCAAGAAGAAAACAAGCACCTTTTGTCTCGGTTGTTGAGTGAGGTTCAAGTGGAGAGTACCTCTGGTAGTAAGGGTGGTAAATTGTCTGGTCAAACTTTGGTTTTCACCGGTACTTTGCCAATTTTAAGTCGAGATGAAGCCAAGAGTGTGGCTAGGGGTGCCGGAGGAAAGGTGTCTAGTTCGGTTTCAGTTAAAACTGATTTTTTGGTAGCTGGTGATAATCCGGGGTCTAAATATGAGGAGGCGATGAAGCTGGGGGTCAAGATTTTGTCTGAAGATGAGTTTTTAAGATTGGTTAAGTAAATAAAAGTTCCATCTTTATTAAAGAGCTAATCAGTGCTATATTTTGTCTATGATTAAGAAAACCGACATTCAAGCCTTGGCTGATTTGTCCAGAATCTCTGTCTCCGAAGAGGAACAAGAGTCTTTGGCTGGTGATTTGGAAAATATCTTGGCTTATGTCTCTGAATTGAAAGAGGTGGAGGTTGGTGACGGCAGTGAAAATGAGACTGCTTTAGTGCGTAATGTAATGAGAGCTGATGAGTCGACAGAAGCCATATCGACACCGGAGGTTATTTTAAACGAAGCCCCTAAAACCAAAAATGGTTTTGTGGTAGTAAAGAAGATTTTGAATTAATGACTACTGATGATTTTTTGAATTTAGATATAGTGGAAGCTCGGAAAAAGCTGGTGGTTGGTGATTTATCGGCTGTTGAATTGACAGAAGCTTATTTAAATAAAATTAAATCTGACAATCAGAAAATCAATGCTTATCTGGAAGTTTTTCCCGATGCTTTAGAAAAAGCTAAAGCTATAGATCAAAATGGAGGTAAGAAAGATTTACCCTTGGCCGGTATACCGATGGCCATTAAAGACAATATTTTAATTAAAGGAAAAAGGGCTTCTTCCGCTTCTAAGATTTTAGAAAACTATGTTTCTACCTATAGCGCCACAGTGATCAATAGATTGTCTCAAGCTGGGGCGATTTTTCTAGGAAGAGCGAATATGGATGAGTTTGCTATGGGAGGATCAACAGAAAATTCAGCTTTTGGTCCCACTAGAAATCCGATAGCGATTGACAGGGTTCCCGGGGGTTCTTCCGGAGGGTCGGCGGCAGCAGTAGGGGGAGGACTTGCTTTGGCCTCTTTGGGTTCTGATACTGGTGGTTCTATTCGTCAGCCGGCTAGCTTTTGTGGGGTGGTGGGCTTAAAACCCACCTATGGGGCTGTTTCTCGTTTTGGTTTGATGGCTATGGCTTCTTCTTTAGATCAGATCGGACCTTTAACCAAGACCGTGGCTGATACCAAGCTTGTCTACGAGGTGATAGCTGGTCAGGATAAATATGATTCTACCTCGGTTCAATTACCAGACAAAGCCAAGACTAAAGAAAAATATGTTATTGGTGTGCCTAAAAGTTTCTTGAGTCAGGGTTTGGATAGTGAGGTAGAAAATATTTTTAATGATACGCTTGAGAAGCTAAAGGAAGCTGGTCATGAAATAAGAGAGATAGAGATGCCTAACATTAAATACTCTTTAGCCTGCTACTATGTCATTATGCCGGCAGAAGTTTCTTCCAATATGGCTCGATTTGATGGGGTAAAGTACGGCTTACATATTGATGGCGAGAATGATCTTTTGTCAGACTATCTTTCTACCAGAGCTTCTGGTTTTGGGGCTGAAGTTCGTCGTCGGATCATGCTCGGCACTTATGTCTTGTCTGCCGGATATTATGATGCTTACTATGGTCAGGCTACCGGAGTGAGGCGACTGATTAAAGAAGATTATCAAAAAGTATTTACGACCGGGGTAGATGTGATACTCACCCCCACTGCTCCCGGACCAGCCTTTCTTTTGGGTGAAAAAACGAGTGATCCTTTGCAGATGTATTTGGAAGATATTTTTACTGTTCCCGCCAACTTAGCTGGAGTGCCGGCGATGTCGGTGCCGGCCGGGAGGACAAAGGAAGATTTGCCGGTAGGCATACAATTGACGGGTAATTACTTTGCTGAAGAATTGCTTTTTGATTTGGGTCAGATTATAGAGAAACTTTAAAATCATGGTGGAATTCCCTTATCTCAATATTTTCTTTCTGTTTGAAATATTATTTGAATATATCAAATACTACTTTGCGGTATTTATTGATTTTTTGAATTCCCCTTTAAGTACCTGGATATTTTTAGTTTGGATTTTGTTAGGTTTGGTTTTAATGATGTTGTGTTTTTACTTGATTACTAAACTTTTTGCTCTAAGGAAAGAAGAAATTTTAGAGTTGAGACAAGCTTTGAAAAATATAAATACCGAGGTGGGAGAAAGAGATTTACAATGGGCTAGCATCTTAGAGAAATTAAATTCAGATAATTCTTCAGATTGGAAAGTGGCCATTATTGAAGCTGATAACATGTTGGAAGAATTAGTGACCAGAATGGGCTATGAAGGAGTTAATCTGGGAGAGAAGCTGAAGTCGGTGGAGCCAAGTGATTTTTTGACCTTGCAAGACGCTTGGGAGGCTCATAAAGTACGCAACGCTATTGCTCATGAGGGGGGTTATGAATTAAGTAAAAGAGAAGCTCGGAGGGTTATAAATCTTTTTGAGAGAGTGTTCCGAGAGTTCCATTTTATTTAAGGTCTTGTCTTTACATACATTTCTAATGTGTTAGTATTTACCTGTCCTATTATATCTATCGCGGGATGGAGGAGTGGTACCTCGGGAGGCTCATAACCTCCAGGCGCCGGTTCGAGTCCGGCTCCCGCAACAAGTTACAAAAATCGCCTTAGGGCGATTTTTGTTTGCGTTGAAAAAAGAGCTTAATGTGTTATATTAAGGCTGATAATAAAGCCGGGATAGCTCAGTTGGTTAGAGCGTAGGACTCATAAACCTAAGGTCGGCAGTTCAATTCTGCCTCCCGGCACCATTTGAGGTATAATACCTAGATATGAACAAATCAGAAAATATTACCCCTTTTCCGGAACAAGATCGTGAAGGAGAAAAAGAAAAGAAATGGATTGATGATACTTTTGATTGTGAAATTTGCTCTGACCGCCCTGGTGGTTGTGCTCAATGTGGCTGGGGTCGCAATCAAGAGAAAAACACCAAAGCTCTCTAAATTCTTGTTTTTATCTTTCTTTTTTGATAGATTTATAGGGTTCTAATCTACGCGGGCGTAGCTCAATTGGTTAGAGCACCCGCCTGTCACGCGGGAGGTTGCGGGTTCGAGTCCCGTCGCTCGCGCATGGTTCATGAATAGAAATCCAGGTTCTACCCTGGATTTTTTGTTACAATAAAAAGATGACAGAGGAGATAAAAATAATGAAAGCTTCACCGGAAGATGTGCTTGGTATTTTAGATGTTTTGTATAAAACTTGGTTGGTTACCTATCCAAATAAAGAGCTGGGTATTACGGTTCAAGATATAGAATCTTCATATGAGAATGCTTTTTTGCCTGAAAATATAGAAAAAAGGAAAGAGAAAATTACTCAGAATGAAATTAACGAGAAGAGGTTGGTGGCTAAGTGTGGTGATCAGGTTGTTGGAATGGCGATGATGGTTAAGTCTATTGATAAAAATCAATTACGCAGTCTATACGTCTTACCTGAATTTCAGGTTAAGAAAATTGGTTTTAGATTATGGAGTGAATTAAAAGATTTTATTGACCCCAATAAAGATACAACAGTAGAGCTGGCTGATTATAATCAGCAGGCCATAAACTTTTATAAAAAATTAGGTTTTGTAGACACTGGTAGGAGGTGGATAGATGAAAAATATCGGTTTAAGAGCGGGTCCAACATTCCTCAAATGGAAATGATTATCAAAGCTGGGAATTTGTAAAAAATCTTTTTATATAATAAGATGTTGTCAGTTTATATAAGCCGTTGTAGCTCAGTTGGTAGAGCACGTCATTGGTAATGACGAGGTCCGCGGTTCAATCCCGCGCAACGGCTCACGAGCAAGGCGAGTGAGTTGTTGTAGCGAGGCAACTGCTTGCCTCGCGATAGGGATTGAAAGAATGTGGATTTGCCAGCGTAGCTCAGTTGGCAGAGCAATGCACTCGTAAAGCATAGGTCGCCGGTTCAATCCCGGCCGCTGGCTCCAGTTTCAAAAACTTTTACTGCTCTCTAATTAAGGCTGAAAAATTTTCTCCAGGCTCATGTCTTTGAGCTTTATCGTTTATATAATAATTATCTCTAGAATCTTTAGGGTTTGTGCTGATATCAAGTAAGCCGAGATTATAGACCAAAATATCTGAGTTTTTTGGAAATATTAGTCGGGGGTCAAAACGAGGAATAGTTCGAGGCCAAACATTGTTAATATGAAGAGCTAAATTGGTAGTGCAGTTGTTGGTAATAGTGTTATAAAATTCAGGCTCTATCGCTAGTTGATTTACCCTTTTTAAGACATCTAAGAATAAGACTTGTATTTGTTCTGGGGTAGCTGTGGTGGGATACAAGTAAACATCTTCTTGTCGGTGATTCGTTCTGAGTTTGATTATATCTTCTTCTGTTCCTAAAACATACATTAATTCGTATTGTCTGAATAAGCCCCTTAAGGGAGAAAATTTGTCACCTTCTTTTTTCCTTATTTCTACTGAAACAACCAGATAGTCTCCATTAGTAAAGCCAAAAGACAAGAAAGTATGGGCAGCCCCAATACCACTGAAAGGGGCAACCAAATAATCGAGAGAAACCAAATCAGCCAAGCGATAGTTTTTGGTTTGATAATTTATGTCGTAGTCTGTGGTTTGGCGATAGAAAAAATCTCTAATGTTATGAATCGTAATATCGTCATTTTCTATTTGGATCCAAGGTAAAATTTCTTGATCAGCCGTCCATTTTCTATCATTAGAAGGTTGGAGTGATATTTGCCAAAGGAATATGCTTAAGAAGCTTAAAACCAAAATAGTTAACAATATTTTTCTTTTGGACATTGTTATTAGTAAAGCACAAAGTCTAGTCTTTATCTATTATTAGATCGGGTTTGCTCGGTCTTTTTGTCTTTTGCTATAATACCCAGATGGATGAACTGAAAAAAGAACTGGCCGCTATTGAAAAACAAATGCAAGAAGCTGATTTTTGGGACGATAAAGACAGGGCTCAAACCGTTATTAAGCGCTATGAAGAACTGAAAGTCGAGATAGCCGGAGGGGGGAAATATGATTCTAGTAATGCCATTATCACTATTTTTTCAGGAGCAGGCGGTGATGATGCTGAGGATTTTTCGCGTATTTTACTTGAAATGTATTATAAATTTATTGACCGTCAGGGATGGAGGGTTAATTTGCTTCATGAAAACCAAAATGATCATGGAGGATATCGGAATGTGACTTTTTTGGTTGAAGGCAAAAATGCCTATGGTATACTAAAGAACGAATCAGGTGTTCATCGACTGGTTCGCATCTCGCCTTTTAATGCCAAAAAGCAGAGACACACCTCTTTTTCTCTTGTAGAAGTAATTCCGGAGTTTAAAAAGGTGGGGTCCGTAGATATACCGGAAGATGAATTGGAGATAGATTTTTCCAAATCAAGTGGTCCGGGAGGACAGAATGTAAACAAAAGAGAGACGGCAGTTAGAATTACTCATACTCCCACCGGCATCTCTGCTCACAGTGATACGGAGAGAACTCAAATGGCTAATAGAGAAAAAGCCATGACCTTACTTGAAGGAAAGCTCTATCGTCGAGCGGAAGAGGTAAGATTGGAAAAAGAAAAGAATTTGTACGTTAGCAAGACCACTGATAATGAGTGGGGCAGTCAGATTAGGTCATATGTCCTTCATCCCTATAAGTTGGTTAAAGATCATCGGACAGAAGTTGAGATTAGGGATGTAGAAGGTGTTTTGGATGGGCAGTTAGATGAATTTATCGAAGCTGAAAAAAATTTATAATTACTATGATATATTTTGATAAAGTTTCTAAGGTTTATTTCGACAATTCGGTGGCCCTGGAAGATATTAGTTTTACCGTTGAACCGGGAGAATTCGTTTCTATTGTAGGACATTCCGGTGCTGGAAAATCAACGCTTTTAAAAATGATTTTGGCTGAAGAAAAGCCAACTACCGGTAATGTTTTTTTTCAATCGGTTGATATTCACTCTTTGCATAAGCATCAAATTCCTCATTTGAGAAGGAGGATTGGTAGTGTCTTTCAGGATTTTCGGCTTTTACCCAATAAAACTGCTTATGAAAACATTGCTTTTTCTATGGAAGCAGCCGGAAGGACAGATGAGGAGATAGAGGCTGATGTACCCCATGTTTTAGAATTGATTGGTTTGGAGAATAAGATGTGGCATTTCCCTTTTGAGCTTTCAGGTGGGGAACGCCAAAGGGTAGCTATTGGTCGAGCGATAGTTAATCAGCCGGAGCTTCTAATCGCCGATGAGCCAACAGGAAATTTGGATCCCATCAATACTCATGAAATCGTTCAAATTTTTAAGAAAATTAATGATATTGGCACTACTGTTATTTTGACGACCCACAACAAAGGAGTTATTGATAATCTGGGAAGGCGAGTAATCACCTTGGAAGGAGGTAGGATTTCTCGTGATGATAAACAAGGTAGATATATAATATAAAAATATGATAACCATTAACCTTAGAAGAACAATCAAAGCCGGTTTCATCGGTTTTTGGCGTAGTGGCTATGTTTCTGTAGCTTCGGTCTTTATCTTAACAACTGCCCTGTTTGTTTTGGGGGCTTTGATGCTTGGTGGAGCTTTCTTAAATTCCACTCTGAAAAATATTGAATCTCAGGTTGATATTAGTGTTTCTTTTGTCCCTGAGGCTTCCGAGTCTCAGGTTAGAAGTTTACAAACCTCACTAGAACAACTGCCAGAGGTGCGCCAAGTGACTTATTCTTCTCGGGAAGATGAATTAAGGAATTTTCTTGATCGTCATAGAGATAATACCTTGCTGGTACAGTCTATAAATGAAGTTGGTAATCCTTTTGGGGCGCGGTTAAATGTTTTAGCTATGGATCCTTCTCAATATGAAGCTATTGCCAGATTTTTGGAAAATCATGAAGAAACAGTCGGAGGACAACCTATTATAGATCAAATAAGTTTTAAAAGAGACATTGTTGAAAAATTGCTAGGCTTGATCGGTACCAGTCGAACAGTCGGGTTGGCTATCTCGGGAGCCTTAATAGTTCTGTCTATTCTGGTTACCTTCACTACTATTTCCTTGGCTATTTATATTTCACGTGATGAGATATCAGTAATGCGTTTGGTTGGAGCCAATAATTCCTATATCCGCGGACCGTTTATTATCCAAGGGATAATAGCGGGTATTATTGCTTCGTTTATCGCGATAGCTATTTTGTATCCAAGTACTATTTGGATTCGCAGCGTGACTGCTTCATACTATGGCGGAATCAATCTCGTCTCCTACTTTATGGATAACTTCGCTTTGATTTTCTTGTCTTTGTTCTTTGGCGGTATTGTTTTGGGCGCTCTATCAAGTTTCTTGGCAGTTAGAAAGTATCTAAAAGTATAAATGGCAAAACAAAAGAAGTGTAAATATATCTTTGTGACTGGAGGTGTTATGTCCGGAGTCGGTAAAGGTATCACTTCTTCTTCTATTGCTAAAATTTTACAAGCCCGAGGACTGACAGTTACAGCCATTAAAATTGATCCTTACATCAATGTTGATGCCGGAACGATGAACCCGACCGAACACGGAGAAGTTTTTGTGCTGGAAGACGGAGATGAGTGTGATCAAGACATGGGTAACTATGAACGCTTTTTGGACATCAATCTTTCCAGACTGAATTATATGACCACCGGTAGGGTCTATCAGACTGTTATTAAACGAGAGAGAAATTTGGGCTATGACGGAAGAAATGTAGAAGTGGTACCGGATATTCCACTTGAAGTTATTAGGCGCATAAAAAAGGCCGGTAAGAGTGCGGAGGCAGATGTAGCCATAGTGGAAATAGGAGGGACTATCGGAGAGTATCAGAACATAATTTTCTTGGAAGCAGCCAGGATGATGAATTCAGAAAGTCCGGATGATGTAGCTGTGGTAATGGTTAGTTATTTACCAATGCCATCTAAGATTGGTGAAATGAAAACCAAGCCAACTCAATATGCCTCTCGTACTTTAAACTCTGCCGGCTTGCAAGCTGATATCATCATTGCTCGCAGTGAGGTGCCATTAGATAAAAAAAGAAAAGAAAAAATTGCCACTTTTTGCAATTTAAAACCAGAACACATTATTTCTGCCCCTGATGTAGATTCAATCTATGATGTGCCGATTAATTTTGAGAAAGATAAATTGGGGGCGATTTTGTGTGGAATTTTGAAGATAAAAAATGGTAAATCAGATCTTTCAGCTTGGAAGCGTTTCGTCGCCAAATCTAAAAATGGAAAAGGAGAAGTCAATATTGCTATTATTGGTAAGTATTTTGATTCCGGAGATTTTGTTTTGTCTGATGTCTATATTTCCGTGATCCAGGCTTTGAAAGTAGCTGCGACCTGGGCTGGAGTGAAGATCAATATTCACTACAGAAATTCTAAAGAATTTGAAAGTGGCGGTACTAAAAAGTTAAAAGATCTGAATCAATATGACGGTATTTTGGTTCCCGGCGGTTTTGGTAAAACCGGTATTGATGGCAAGCTTGCAGTTATCAAATATGCCCGCCTCAATAAAATTCCTTATTTTGGTATTTGCTATGGTATGCAATTAGCAGTGATAGAATACGCCCGCAATGTTTTGGGGCTAAAAAAAGCTAACACTGAAGAAATAGAACCTAATGGATCTGAAAATATTGTCGGAGTGATGGCTGATCAAAAGCAAAATATCAATGAGGGTAACTATGGCGGAACAATGCGCTTGGGGTCTTATCCGGCAAAAATAAAAAAGGGGACTTTAGCCTATGGAGCTTATAAGACAGAGATGGTAAGTGAGCGCCATCGCCATCGTTATGAAATCAACCCGGAATATATAGCCAGATTAGAGGCTGAGGGAATGATATTTTCTGGAACTTCTCCTAATGGTAGATTGATGGAAATAGTGGAGTTACCGACTACGGATCATCCCTTCTTTGTAGGTACTCAATTCCACCCAGAATTTACTTCTAGACCCCTTAAACCTCAACCACTATTTTTAGGTTTTGTGAAGTCAGCTATTGTTAGATCCAAGAAGAATTAGTGGGCTGGTTTTTGATCTAATAAATTGTTAGTATTGGAGCTGAAAAATATTGATCCATTGCCGGATCGTCTAATGGTAGGACGTCAGCTTCTGGCGCTGAATATCTAGGTTCGAGTCCTAGTCCGGCAGTCTGTCAAGGCGTGTATTGTTGCAAAAGGTGCAACATTGCCCACCTTTAAATTTAATTGGCGTTTGCAAGAAAATGAGTAAAGAAAAGCCCCATCATGGTGATGGGGCGGAGTGAGCGAGATTGCTCGGTAGTCGGCTCTCAAACGAAGGCCGTCACTGGACCGTATCCTTGGCTTGTGTTGTTGCAATGGTCATAACCGAATTGGATCTGACCAGAACGGGAGCTGTAAAAGTGGGTTTGATGATCCAAACCAATACCTCTCGTTTCACCAATGCAGCACATATCCAGATCACCTTCGCGCATAATCCGTTTGGGGTGAACCAAAAGAATGGAGCCCACAGCGAGAGTTCCAAGACCGAACTCGAACACTTTTGTGGTTTCTAGAAACCGAACAGCGTGTGCTCGGTTGAATGAACGACCACGGTGTCGCATGCCAAGTTGGGCCGCCACGATGAGAATGTCACCGGGCTGATTCCTGACAATCATGCCTAGTCCATATGCCAGGTCTTCGCCGATTTGAAAATCGTCTGGTTCAATCCTTGTTTCGTCCGTATCGTACCAATTGTAGAATGGCCGGGATTCAGCTATTCTCTCATGAACCAGTCTGACACCGGCACAGTAGCGCTCGGCGTCGTTCTTGATCTTCGGGAAGAGCTTGCTGAGTCCGTCGTTTGAGGGAATAGCAAACCACCCCTCAGCTTTGAGCGGAAGCTCCTGTAGGTTCTTCGCGTACTCGAGCGCCTGCGTTGGGTCAAGACCCAAGATCTCGGCCAGTAGCCGGACCTGTTTCTTGATCGGCTTGGGGCCGTCGTACTCGTTCGGGTATGTGCAGGAGGACTTGACTTCCTCAGTTTCATAGTAACCCGAAAACACAAACACACTCATTGCACGCTCTCCTCTCAAGGCTTGCTGTTTACTTCTTAGGACCAGTCCTATAGTAATACATACTATAATTTTCTAATTTGTCAATTCCTAAACCTTGCCACTTCTACTAATTCGTTATCTGATTCCCTAATTTCCCATGTTTTTCCAAAACACCCCTAATTACAGCCATCCAGGTTCGAGGTATGTCCCGTTGTGGGCAGCAGGGTAGTGAGACCGACCGAGTCTCCTAAAATCACTATATTTTGCAACATTCTTTCAGAACGAGTCATGGGCTCGAGCTTTTGTGATTTTCGTTCGAAATCAGAGAAGCTATATTTCAAGCCGTTTGCTCAGTTCGAATCCAAGACGGTTTTTTCTAGTGCCGCCAATGTTTAGGGTGTGGACAAATTATTACAATTTAAGTAACTTATTCTATTAAATTTTGCTATATTAATGTAAAAGTTAAAATTTACAAATAACCATTTTAAATATGTCATCACATCGACTTAGAAGAATCCTTAATGCTACTCCGCGTGTTCATGTATATGCGCTGGCTGGCATAGGTATATTTTTTATCAGCTTGTTGCTTGGGGTCAGTATGTCTCAGTTGGCTCGTGCCGACCAGCTGGCATTTTTTAACTTCAATGCTGAAGGAGATTTGCTCAATAACTTCAATCCAGACAGTAATGCTAATTACGAACAAGGTGAGGCTGTCGGTCTCAATAATACCAGAGGCGTGATAACGTACAGTGAAGAGTGGGCGAATATATTTGGGTTATACGTTACCAAAGAGTCCTTCGCCATACCGAATAACTCAACCCTTACGGTAAGTTCTTACTTCTTCAATAGCAGCAACAATGGCTATGGTGGCATCGGTTTTTACGGTTCTGATGCAGGAGATCCTGCGGACTTTCCGCAGCCGGGAGGCTATTCTGTAGGAGTAATATTCCACGGCGGGGGCGGTGATTTCTATGTCAACGGCAATGCGGAAGAAGATCTTTCTTGGAATATGGGCGATCTGATTTTGGAGACCTGGTATAAGATGGTTTTTTCTATTAGTTCATCGGCTGGAGATGTGTACAATCTCAATTTTCAAATATGGGAAAGCGACAATAGTGGCAATCTTGTCAGACTAAAGACAGTTCATACGTTGCAAGGTGTTGAGATAAGTAATTTTCGCACCTTGGTCGACGTTGAAGGACAGGTTCACGCGTATTTTGGAACCGAGTCATCGAGGTTTACGTCTGTTGATGATTTTGGAGTCGTTGATTCCAGTACCGTCAATGACTGGAACCTGTTTGATGCTGGATCAGGTACTGAGGAAGACCCGTACATAATCAAAACATGCTTCGAGCTTCAGCAGATGAGCGGATTGCTTGAATCTCACTTCAGGCTTTACGACGACATAGCGTGTTCTGCTACAAGCGGTTGGAACAACGGTGCCGGTTTTTATCCAGTGGGCGATAGTAACTACCGCTTCAATGGCACACTTGATGGCAATAATAAAACGATAACAGGTCTCTATATTAATAGAGACACAAATTATGTTGGACTATTCGGGGTTATAGGGGCCAGTGGTGAGGTAAAAAACCTCAAAATTACAGGCGCGAATGTTACGGGAAATGACTATACTGGAATTTTAGCAGGCGGGCTTGTTGGCACTGCAGAAAGAGTGGAGGTGAGTGGGGATGTTAGCGGGGGCATTATGTAGGAGGGCTTGTGGGCGTCCATATGGATGCGATTGCTGGCGAGGGAAGCTCCAGTCCGCTTGTGTACACTTGGGATGGCGAGAAGTATGTATATGTAGCTGATGTGGGAGCTACACTACCAAGAAATACAGATGGCACCGATTATGCACATATTGATGCTTCTGCGCTTGCACCAAAAGACGGGAAATATTCTATAAAAGTGTCGCAAGAGTACAACGAGATTGTGTACTACGACGAGATAGGTCTGCTTACTTTTGAACACGCTCCAGGATATACGGTTGTCAATCAGCTTGGCAGGAGTGTGCGGAATAATCCAGAAGAGTTTGTCACGATAAGCAACACGCCTACCCATCCGCTGCTTTCTTGTACAGATATGTACGGAAATAATTGCTTAGACGAACTCAAACACTATGATGACAAGTGGAGCTATAAAGACGAGAGTTTCGTCAATGAGTGGGTGTTGGATTTCGGTGATTTGTCTGATCATGATGAAATAAACTTGGTTATCCGTGGCGCTCGAGATTACGCTTTTAGCTCAGGAGAAGATCGCTATATATCTGTACTTAACGAAGAAGGAGAGTGGGAGCGCGTGTACAATCGCGACACTATGAATAGTCCAGACGGCACTCCGCGCCTGCGCTCTATAAACATGGCGGGGAAGTTCTTGTCTAATGATTATCGTATCAAGGTTGGCTTCGGCAGTGTTAACTTAAACTATGTTGCAGTAGACACTTCTGCCCAGGTGCCGTTTACAAGCACATTTCATCATCCTCAGTCAGCCAGTCTCGGTTTCTTCGGCTACTCGGCTGTGGATAGGACGTATTTCTGGGATCACAATTATTATGATGTGTCCCCGTATCCAAGAGAGCTCTTTATGGATCAATCCGGGAACTTCACTAAGTATGGCAGTGTCTTACCCCTTCTCGAGAGCACTAATGACCAGTTTGTGGTGATGCGCCACGGAGATATGATGACCTTAGAGTTTCCTTATGTAGCTGTTGAAGATGGTCTGGAGCGGAGTTTCATGCTCTACAACTACGCTCTCTATAAACATGCCAAGCATGGTGATTGGGCGCGCGCTGTTGACCCCATGCCTTTTCAAAATATGGTCGGGTATCCAAACACAACATATCCGATGACCCAGGGGAACGCGACATATATAGCCGAGTGGAATACGCGTGTATATCACGCAACAAACAGTGGTGGAGGACATACCATCTACAATTCAAGTGCCGAAGTTAATGTGTCTGGTGGCGGTGATTATGTGGGCGGGCTTGTGGGTTATAACGACAAAGGTATACATCGGTCGTACGCCACGGGCGAAGTGAGTGGCGCATCAACCGCAGGCGGTCTTGTTGGCAACAATGCAGGAAACGCGACTATTGTTGATTCGTACGCGAGATCGGTCGTGTCCGGTGCCTACGTTGGAGGTTTGGCGGGTTCAAATGACGGCGATATATTTCGATCGTACGCCACTGGCAGTACAGAAGGGGGTCAGATTGTTAGCGGTGGGCTGGTCTCGTATAACTACGCAACTATAATTTCCTCATTTGCCAATGTGAATTTTAATGGCACAGCCACCTTCTTTGGTGGTCTCGTGGGAGACAATCAAGCCACGATGAGGAATGTGGCCTGGGTTGTGATTGATGGCGAATCGGCGATAGCTGCCGGCACTGAATGTGCGAGATTGAACGACCTCGATTTTCCATGCGATACTTATGAATCTCCAACAGGTGATGTCGCAAGCGCAGACGGTTTCAAGTACCCCGCAACACATGCGGTGTATGGAGCGTACGAGGAAGTAGAAGCTTGGGACTTTAGTGAAGATGGTGTGTGGGATATAGACCCGAACGGCGTCTCAAACGACGGCTGGCCCTTCTTGAGGTGGCAAGGACTTTCCGCTTCTGACCCAGAACCAGACCCTATCCTCGGTTGTACCGACTCTTCAGCCACCAACTACAATCCTTCAGCCACTGAAAACAATGGCTCCTGTACCTACCCATCTTCAGGTGGTGGAGGTGGTTCATCGTCAGGCTCTCGCTCTAGTAGTGGTTCATCTGTAGTACAACAGCCAGCCCAAACTCTTGAGGGTATAGTCAATCAATACCGCGACCTTCTCTTGCAGGCACATGGTATGGGAATCTTTCTGCCTCCAAATATTCTACGTCTTCTTGGTATTGAAGCTCCAAAGCTTCCTTCTCGCGATCTCGAATTCGGCATGGAAGGAGAAGATGTTCGCGCCTTGCAGACGCTCCTTATCGGCCAAGGTTACTCCATACCAGCAGGAGCAACCGGATTCTTTGCTAACCAAACTCGATCAGCTCTCGCTGCGTATCAGTCCGCCAATGGCATCAATCCTCCGGCTGGCTACTTCGGCCCGATCACCCGCGCATTTATGAAAGCAGCAGGACTTACTGGGTTGTGGTGGTAGATAGAAATTTTCTTAAAATTAATTACAAAAACAATTTTAAAAAATTAAGGTGTTTTTGTATCTAATGGATGTTAAAATATAATCGTATTTTTATTTTAAAAATAATTTACTAATATATGTTTGGAAATTTTGAAACAGGGAAGAAGGATCCATATAAAGACAAGATGAAAGAGTTGGAGGTTATGGTTAGGAGTAGAGGTTTTAGTGGGGAGGATTTTAGACAGGCTTACATTATTTCTCTTGGAGTGAGGCCAGAAAGTGAAGTTGATCCCAAGGTGGAAGAATTGGCGGAGGAATTGAGGGGGTTGAGTGAAGAGAATGTTTTACCCCTAACCAGATTGTCTGAATTAATGATTTCTTTGGAAGAGGAAGAATTGATGATTAGAGATTATATGGATTTAGTGGATAATTTATCACTAACAGATAAAGAAAAAGAAGTGTTAAAATCGGTGGTGGAAGAGGAAAGAAACGGCATTTTACATATTTCGGTTGAGGATAGGTCTCTGAGTGTTATTATTGAATCCACTGAAGAGATTGACCCGGCAATTAATCTTAAATATAAATTAGCCAGTGGATTAAATAGAATTTTGGGTGTTTTGAGAGGAGTTGATAAAAAAATAGAAATAGATTTTGAAACTTAAGTCAGAGGATTTTTTGTGTTATAGTGGACGGACTACAAGTTTAAGTTGTTTTTCTTTATGGCAAAGTATAAAAATTTATTATTGATAGGGTTTGTGGTTTTGGGGGTAATGGTTTTGATGTTTATTTTTAGACCCGTAAATGACGGAGAAAATTATCCATTACCAGCAGAAGCTCCGACCCCGGATGAAATCACGGCTGATGATCAGATTAAAGGTAACCCTGAAGCCACAGTAGTGTTGGTGGAATATAGTGATTTTGAATGCCCGGCTTGTGCTTCTTATTGGCCTCTTCTTGGTGTGTTGGCGGAAATGTATAAGGACGATATGATGTTTGTCTATCGGCATTTTCCTTTGACCAGTATTCATCGCAATGCGCATTTGGCGGCTAGAGCTTCAGAGGCCGCTGGTTTACAAGGAAGTTTTTGGGAAATGCACGATTTAATTTTTGAAAATCAATTTGCTTGGAGGGGACGTAATGCCAGACCTTTTTTCCTTGGATATGCTGAAGAATTAGGCTTGGATATGGCTAGGTTTGAAAGTGATTTGGATTCAGATCAAGTGATAGAAAAAGTACAAAGCGATTGGGCTTCGGGGATTAATGCTGGTGTTGGTGGAACACCAACTTTCTTTATTAATGGGCAGAGAATACAAAATCCAGGGTCTTTAGATGAATTCAGTGCTCTTATTGAAAGCTTTTTGGGTAATGAAGGACAAACTGAATCATAATCTACTTATTATTGTCCGATTACTAGCTTTGGTTGGTATATTGGATGCAGGATATTTGACTTGGGCTCACTTTCAGGGTCAAGCCCCTGTGTGTGCCGTTGCTGGTTGTGAAATTGTTCTAACCAGTTCTTTTGCTACCATTGGTGTGATACCGGTAGCTTTGTTAGGTTTGTTTTATTATATGACTGTTTTTGGTCTTTCTTGGTGGGTGAAAAAACCTATGGGAATGATCTTGCTTTTGATTTTAACAGGTTCCGGTTTGTTAGCGTCTTTTTATTTTGTTTATTTACAGCTTTATGTCATTCAGGCCATTTGTCAGTACTGTATGTTATCGGCTTTTATCAGTTTACTTAATTTTTTGATAGTTTTTTACTTGTTTCAGAATAGATCTTATCAGGGGTAATAGTAAAGACTATTTTGTGTTAGGATTTAAGATATGAATTTCTTGAGCCCTTTTTGGTATTTGCAAGCTGTAGATAATTTTTTAAATGGCATTACCATGTATCGCTTAGTGGTGTATGGTCTTTTGGGATTGTCTGTATTATCGGTTTTGTTTGGTTTTTTTGATTTTTTGACTTACAGCGGTCTGGAGCTTTTTTTGTCTTTGATTGTTCTTTTGTTGGTGTGTTTCTTCTTTAATTTATTTTTGGCTTATGTTTTTCAAGCGTCTGTTAATATTGAGTCTTCTGTCATTACCGCTTTGATCCTTTTTTTAATTCTTCTACCTAATGTCCAGGGTTTAAATTTACTGATACTTATTATGGCTGGAGTTCTTGCTGTTGGGTCAAAATACTTCTTGGCCTTTAGAGCTAAACATATTTTCAATCCTGTGACGATTGCTTTGGTGATCTTGGGGTTGTTTGGTTTTGGCAATGCTTTCTGGTGGGTGGGGTCGGCGGTTTTACTCCCTTTTGTTTTGGTATTGGGATTGTTGATTGTAAGAAAAGTGAGGCGAGAGTCAATGTTTGCGGTCTTTGTGTTGACAGCTCTTGTGTCCACTTTATGGACTCAGATTAATTTCGGTCTTTCTGTGGATCAGATTTTATTGCAACTGGTATTATCTTCTCCACTTGTTTTTTTTGGCGCTGTGATGCTTACGGAACCTTTGACCACTCCGGCCAGGAAAAAAGACCAGATTATTTATGGGGTTTTGGTCGGCCTTTTGTTTGGATTAAATTTTAGTTTTGGTCCTTTTTATTCTTCACCGGAACTTACTTTGGTGGTTGGCAATATCTTTTCTTATGCTTTTAGTTTTAGAAAGAGATTGATACTGACTTTGAAGGACAAGAAAGAAATAGGTAAGGATATTTGGGAATTTGTTTTTGGGGCTGATAAAGATTTTAATTTTAGACCGGGAGAATATATGGAATGGACTTTGCCGATAGGTAAAATGGATAGTAGGGGTAATAGGAGATATTTTACAATCGCTTCGTCACCTACGGAAAAAGATATTTTGTTGGGGGTTAAATTTAATTCTAACGGGAGCACTTTCAAGAAAGACCTGCTTGGTTTAACGACAGGAGAAAAAATATCCGCCAATTCTTTGATGGGAGATTTTTTGTTGGAGGAGAAAGATGGATTGGGGTTGGTTTTTATTGCGGGAGGTATAGGGATAACCCCTTTTAGGAGTATGGTTAAGTATTTGATAGATAAAGAGATAAAGTGTTCGGTGGTTTTGTTTTATACCGTCAAAGATAGTCAAGAGATTGTTTATCAAGATGTGTGGCAAGAAGGGCAAGACAAGATCAATTTGCGGGTGGTTTATGTTTTGACTGATAAAGAAAATGTTTCTCCGGGATGGCAGGGGGAGGTTGGTTTTATAGATGAAACTATGATCAGACGTTATGTTCCAGACTGGCCTGAAAGAAAGTTTTATCTCTCTGGCCCTAATGCTATGGTGGAAGCTTACAAAAAAACTCTTCTGGGATTAGGAGTTTCAAGGAAGAAAATTAAGACGGACTATTTCCCCGGTTTTTAGATTATGTCTAGATCCTTTGGTTATGAGTCAATGGGAGTTTCGTGGAAGATTATTGTCTGGGATCAGATCTCTGATCAGGCTTTAGAGGGTTTGCAGTCTGATATCATTAAAAGATCTAGCCTGTTTGATGATACCTATTCTCGTTTTAAATCACATTCTTTAATTTCTAAACTCGCCTCTCAGACCGGTAAATTTTCAGTCCCGGTACAGTTGGTGGAAATGCTTGATTGGTATTTAAAATTTTATGATTTGAGTCAGGGTAAGATAAATCCTTTGATTGGCAATACTCTAAGCGATTTGGGTTATGATGCCTCTTATTCTTTGAAACCCAAGGAAAATATTAGGTCGGTGCCGGCCTTGCCCGAGGTGGTAGAAATAATTGATGTAGAGACTATACAGTTAAACCAGCCGACCTTAATTGATGTTGGGTGTTTAGGAAAGGGATATTTTGTTGACTATTTGTATGATCACCTGATTTCTTTGGGTTTTGAGTATTTTTTGATTGATGGATCGGGTGATATCAGACTTAGAGTTTCGGAGCCGGTCAATATTGGTTTGGAACATTCCTTTGATGATACTCAGGCTATTGGAGTAGTGCCAATGACTTCGGGGTCCATGGCTTCTTCCGGGACCAACAGAAGACAATGGCTTGATCACCATCATTTGATTGATCCTTATCTTAGCGCTCCTACTTTCGGTCTTGTTTCTTCTTGGGTGATAACAGAAAAAGCAGTAGTGGCTGATGCTTTAGCTACTGCTTTGTTTTTATGTCCACCGGAAAATTTCTCGGAATTTGATTTTTCTTATCTTTTGTTAAGAGAAGATATGAAAAGTGTTGTTTCCGGTGACTTTGTGGGTAGGCTTTTTAAACCTGAGCCTCGGCCTTAATTTTGTTTAAGGCATCATTGAACCCTCTGGGGGTCAATGAAGATCCGTTTAAGACTGTTATATTTAGTTCATCTATGTTTTTTCCTATTACCGCTTGATCGAATCCTTCTTTAAACAAATCTTGTAACGTTCTGCTGGTTGGGTGAGTAGCTCTGCCTTCAAAAGTAGCTGATTCTATGATCCCGTCTCGCAATATCAGGGTAATGTAAATTTCTTCTTGCCCGGCCGGAGAGACATAGTTGCCGACAGCACTGTAGTTGCCGTCTGCATAACGAGACCTGTTTGTGGCGGGGGGAGCGGTTGTGGTGGGAGGAGTATCGTTGTTTTGATCTTCTTCCGGTTGTTCTTCGGTGGAGTCGGTTTCAGTTTCTGTTTCAGGGATTTCAATAATAATTTGTTCTTGTTCTCTTACTTGCCAGACGAGAAAACCGATACCCAGGACAATCAGAGTCAAAATTATAAATTTTATGATTGATTTAAGCATATTTAAATTATTTTAGTTCGCTCTATTGTAGCATGTTTTTATGTTGCGGTTAAACGATTGTGATATAATAGCGTCATTGATATTAATTTTTTAGGAATTATGGGTAAAAAATATGTCGCTTGGTTTGAAGAATTGACCATTAAAGATGTGCCTTTGGTTGGAGGAAAAAATGCTTCTTTGGGTGAGATGTATCAGAAGTTGGTGCCTAAAGGAGTAAATATCCCTAATGGTTTTGCGATTACAGCTGAGGCTTATTTTTATATTTTGGAGTCTGCCGGCTTAAGAGATGAAATTAGAAATATTTTGAGTGATTTAGATACTCATAATATGAAAAATTTGGCTGATAGAGGACGAAAAGTTAGACAACTTATATTAAGTGCCCCATTTCCCGAAGATTTGAAATTGCAGATATCAGAAGCTTACAAGAAAATGGAGAAAGAATATGGTCAGAGGGTTGATGTGGCAGTGAGGTCCTCAGCGACTGCGGAAGATCTTCCCGATGCTTCTTTTGCCGGTCAACAGGAAACTTATTTGAATGTGCGTGGTGAAAAGGAGTTGTTAGAAGCTTGCCACAAATGCTTTGCCTCATTGTTTACCAACAGAGCTATTTCTTATCGAGAAGACAAAGATTTTAATCATTTTGAAGTTGGTTTATCTATTGGAGTACAAAAGATGGTAAGGTCTGATTTGGCGGTCTCCGGTGTAATGTTTAGTATTGATACGGAAACCGGTTTTTCTAATGCTGTCTTGATAGACGGTTCTTTTGGTTTGGGAGAAAATGTGGTGCAAGGAAAAGTCACTCCGGATGAGTTTTATGTTTTTAAGCCAACTTTGGCTGAAGGTTTTAGACCTATTATTTCCAGAAAAAAAGGCAGTAAAAAGATTAAAATGGTTTATGCCGGTGGCGGTAAACAAACCAAGGATATTCCAACCACTAAAAAAGAAAGAGAAAGTTATATTTTAAATGACGAAGAGATTTTACAGCTTGCTCGCTGGGCTGTTTTGATTGAAAAACATTATAGTCGACCAATGGACATGGAGTGGGGTAAGGATGGTCAGACAGGAGATTTGTTTATTCTACAAGCAAGACCAGAAACAGTTCACGCCGGAAAAACCGGGGGAGAGTTGGTGGAGTATAGTTTGTCAAAAAGGGGTAAAATTTTGGTTTCCGGATCTCCGGTGGGGGTTAAAATAGCTACTGGAAAAGTGAAGGTGATAGAAAAAGCTTCTGAGATAGGAAGATTTAAGGCAGGAGAAATTTTGGTGACCGATATGACTGACCCCGACTGGGAGCCGATTATGAAAATCGCTTCCGGTATTGTGACTAACAAGGGTGGGCGAACATGTCATGCCGCCATAGTTTCTAGAGAGCTCGGAATTCCTTGTATTGTGGGGACAGAAGAGGCAACCAATAGATTGAAGAGTGGGCAAAAAGTAACTATGTCCTGCGCTGAGGGTGAGGTTGGTTATGTTTATGAAGGGGAATTGCCTTTTGAAGTTAAGACCACTGATCTTAAAAGTTTAGTTAAGACTAAAACTAAAATAATGATGAATATCGGTCAGCCCGATATTGCTTTCGCTTCTTCCTTTATTCCCAATGAGGGAGTGGGTTTAGCCCGAGAGGAGTTTATAATCAACAATCATATAAAGGTTCACCCTTTGGCTTTGATAAATTTTTCTCAACTGAAAGATGCTAAAACTAAAAAAGAGATAGAAAAACTGACTGTTGGCTACAAAGACAAGAAACAGTATTTTGTAGATGAGTTAGCTGAGGGTATTGCTTTTATCGGAGCTGCTTTTTATCCCAAAGAAGTTTTAGTCAGATTGTCTGATTTTAAGTCAAATGAGTATGCAAATTTGATTGGCGGTAAAGAATTTGAACCAGAAGAATCAAACCCAATGATTGGTTGGCGAGGAGCCTCAAGGTTTTATGCTGATGAGTATAAGGAAGCTTTTTTGCTTGAATGTCAGGCATTAAAAAAAGTACGCGAGGAAGTGGGGCTAAAAAATGTAAAAATAATGGTTCCTTTTTGTCGAACCGTTGAGGAGGGTAAGAAAGTTATTGAGATTATGAATCAGGCTGGTTTGAAACAAGGAGAAGACGGTCTAGAAATCTATATGATGTGTGAAATACCTTCTAATGTAATTTTGGCTGAAGAATTTGCTGATATTTTTGATGGCTTCTCTATTGGGTCTAATGATCTTACTCAGTTGGTTTTGGGGGTAGATAGAGATTCTAGTTTGGTGTCTCATATTTATGATGAACGTAATGAGGCGGTTAAAAAAATGATTGCTGATGTTATTGCGGTTTGTAAAAAGAAGAAGAAAAAAATAGGTATCTGCGGTCAGGCTCCATCTGATTTTCCTGACTTTGCTCAGTTCTTGGTGGAGCAAAAAATTGATAGTATCTCTCTTAACCCAGACACTGTAATTAAAACTTCTTTGGCTATAGCTGAGACTGAAAAAAAGTTAAGCAAGAAAAAATAGTTTATTTCAGTAAAGAAATTAGTCGCAGATATTTTTCTTCTCTCAAGGGGGCTTCCGGAGCTCCAGCCTTGAGTCCGAAACAGTTGAAAGCCAGAGCTATATCAGAGATAAAGGTGTCCTTGGTCTCACCACTGCGATGGCTGGCGATGCATTTGATGTTGTTTTGATTGGCTAAAGATATTGTCTCGGCCATTTCACTTATGGTACCGATTTGATTGGGTTTAATGATTAGGGTGTGGATGCTTTTGTTGTCTATGGCAGTTTGTAGTCTTTGTTTGTTAGTAACGGTCAGATCGTCTCCAATAATCATTACCCCACTTTTGTCTTTTTGAATTAGATCCCCAAAGGCCTTAAAATCTTCTTCTTGAAACGGATCCTCAATATAGCGGATGTTATAATTTTTTATCAATTCTAAATAAAGGATAGACAATGCTTCACTGTTTAAGGCTTGGTTATCTAATTGATAAGAGCCATTAGAGAAAAAGGAATTGGCAGCTACATCTAGACCGATTGCTATTTCAAAATCCAAAACTGATTTTTCAATAGCGATAGTCAAGAGATCAAGAGGGAGGGTTAGAGATTTATCTCTTAGGATGAATCCACCCTCATCACCCATTTTATCAATTGGCCACTGGTGATCAGTAATCAATTGTTGTAAGGTTTCAAATATTTTTTTGCCGGCTTGGTGAGCTTTTTCCGGGTCATCTGTTTCCGGTATGATTTGATATTCTTGGAAGGGGCTACCATATGGTGCATGTTGTCCTCCGTTGATTAAGTTCATAAATAGTTTTGGTTTGTCGGTGTTTTCTGGTTGGTTGAATTGTTCTTTTAAGTACAAATGAAAGGGTTTGGCGGTCAGAAAAGCCCCTAGTTTGGCACAAGCGATACTGGTTCCTAAAATAACATTACCACCTAGAACCTTCTTGTTTGACGTGCCATCTCTTTTTATCATTAAAGAGTCTATATTTTTTTGATCAGCAATATCTTGTCCGACTAGAATTTCTTCTATTAATTTGATGTTATTAATAGCAGAATTGACACCGCCATCTGCATCTCTTAATTCTAATGCTTCTTTGCTGCCGGTGCTGGCCCCGGAGGGAACAATACAAGAAGCAAATTCATTTCCAGAATAAACTGTTACTTCCAGAGTGGGTTTATGGCGAGAATCAGTCGTTGCCTGGGCCTTGATAGAGGTAATTAGACTCATTTTATTTAAAGGTTATTAGAAACATTAAGTCTGACACATTGGACTCTATACGACCGGTTTCCAAAAGGTCCCCGGTTTGTTTGAAAAAGTTGTAGGCATCAAAATTTTCCAAAAATTTCTTGCTATCTAGTTGATTATTGAGCGCCTTTTCTTTGGTGTGTTTATCTACTATAGCTCCGGCACTGTCGGTGTTGTCATAGCCATCTGAAGCTAAGGCTACAAAAATTTGCCTGTCATTTATTTTTTCCAACATGGTTAGAGTTAAAGTTGAGCAACGCCCCCCTTGCCCGTTAGTGTTTGGGGGTACAGATACCGATATCTCACCGCCGGCTAATATTATCTCAGCTTCGGTTGCTTTTTGCATAAAGAGCTCAGCTGTTTCTCTAATGTCTGAAGTTATATCATCACCGATAATTTTAGGATTTAGGCCAATTTCTCTGGCTTTTTCAGCCATAGCTTCCAGAGCTAAGATGCTTCCGGCCAGAGGTAGATTGGTTACTCGAGCGAAGTATTTTTCGTCTTTAGGAGTTTCACTCAAATCAAAATCACCAAGTTGGTATTTATTGATTATTGCCTCTGCATCTTTATTGGTACTTTCGTCTTTGTAGGTCGGTCCTGAAGCAACATACTCGTATTTGTTTCCCGGAACATCACAGAAGATTAGGCTTACCACCTCGGCCGGATATAGGAGCTTGGCTAAGCCACCTCCTTTTAAGGATGAGGTGTGTTTACGGACTGTGTTTAATTCAAAAATATTACCGCCGGTTTGTAAAAAATTTTTATAGAGTTTTTGGTGTTGTTCGGCTTCTTTTTTGTCTGCACACAGTAAAGATGAACCTCCACCTGAAACTACCACAATCACCAAATCTTTTTCTGTTACCATCTCTCCTAGTTGAATTATTTTTTCAGTAGCTTTGATGTTGTCAGATGAGGGGGTGGGATGAGTACCGGTATAGGTTGAAACTATCTGACAGATACTGTCGGTCATACCTATGACTACTCCTTGTTTGATTAGAGGGCCCAAAATGTCCTCTAAGGTTTTGGCTGCTTGGCAAGAAAGTTTTCCAAAACCAATAACATAAATGTTTTCGTATTCTTTAGCGTTATATTTTTTGTGGCCAATAGAGATGATGTCGTTCTCTAGGGTGATATTTTTTTTGATAATGGTTTCAGTATCTAAGGCTCTATAGGCTGTTTCTATGATCTCTAAAGCTTTTTCTCTGTTTGCGTCCAGATTCAAAATGGACTTGTTTTTTAAGTATTGTGTTGTCATTTTACTTTGTTTTGTGTTTGTCCTTTGATGAATTTTTCTATATTGTCCAAAGTAATCTGTCTTATTTCTTCTTTGGCCTCTTTGGTATTAAAGGCAATATGAGGAGTGACTATTACTTCTTTTTTGTCTAATAATTCGTGATTAGCTAGAAGAGTTTTAAAATCTGAAATAGTTGTTTCGGGTGATAGGAGAAGTTTCACTTCTTCTTGTAGTTGGTCTTCACCTTCTAAAACGTCTAAACCTGCTCCGGCTAAGATATTTTTTTCTAGTCCTTTTAATATAGCCTCGGTTTCAATTAGACCACCTCTGGCAGTGTTGATTAGGATACTACCTGGTTTGAGAGTATTAATATTCTGACTATTGATAATATGGCTTGTCTGCGGGTTTAGAGGTAAATGAAGGCTGATTATATCTGAGCTTGAGAGCAGGGTGTTGAGATCAACATATTTTATTGAATTGGTTTCGGCCCAGTGTGAGTCGGGATTTATATCAAAAGCCAAAATGTCCATAGAGAAACCTCGACCTATCTCAGCTGTGTGTTTGCCAATATTGCCGGTACCGACAACCCCTAGTGTTTTTCCAGTTAAGTTAAAACCTTCGTAGATATTTTTATCGGTTTGCCCTTCTCGACGTAAAGCTTCATAGGCTTCAGAGGCTTTGCGACTGAGCATTAGGATCAAGGTAAAAACAAACTCCGCTACAGTACGAGAGCCGTAAGCGGGGACATTAGTGACAACAATCCCTCTTTTGTTTGTTTCTTCTGTGTCTATATGGTCGAAACCGGTGGAGCGAGTGGTTATTAGTTTTAGATTTGGAAAATGGTCTAGTGTTTCTTTGGTAATTTTGGAGTTTACAAAGACAGAAACAACCTCAACCTCTTCATTGTTTGTAGTGTCTGAATCAATCGTTGATTCAAAAAAATTAACTTGATGATCTTCGGCTAATTGACCAAAAATCTCTTTGTCTTTTTCGCTCGCACTGTATATGTTGATTATCATAGGCTTTATTATACACCCCGTGAATAGTTTTTTAAATAATTACCAGAAACAACATTTAAGGATGTTGAACGGCATCTTGATTTGACTGGTTGCCATCTTTTTTTGTTGGAGTATTATTTTAGAAATGAATTTGATTAAGAATAGTCTCATCAGACCTAGTCAATCTCTTTTTAAATGGAAAGAAGTTTTTTTTGATAGTGGTCAAAAAGGAGTGAAACCGTATGATCTCAAGGCTTTTAAAGATTTTTTTGATCCTTATTTGGAGCAATATTTATCTATTAAAAGAAAAGATCTTTCAAATATTAGTCAAAATGAAATATTGACTGATGTTTTAGAGAGGGCTGAATTTTTAATAACAGTTAGTGGAAAAAGGGTTCGGCCTTATATGTTATATCTAGCTTTTCTTTCTTCTGGTGGAAAAATAAATGACGAGGTTTATAAATTTGGCTTAGCTGTAGAATTACTTCATTTCTTTGCTTTAATCCATGACGATATTATTGACCATAGTGATGTTCGCCATGGACAGTCAACCATTCACGTTTATTTGAAGTCCTCTTTGGCTGATTATCCTCGCGGGAACAAAGAACATATTGGTCAATCTCTGGCTATTTTAGCAGGAGATGTGATTTTTAATTGGTCTTATGAATTGGTTACCAAGGTAAACAACGAAAAAGCGACAAGGGTTTATAGTCAGATGGCAGATGAGGTTACTGCTGGTCAGATGATTGATGTGACTTTGGCCTTGGCCTATGAAGTATCTTTAGAAACAATTTTAGAAAAAAATAATTTAAAGACTTCTCGTTATTCTTTTGTTAATCCAATGTTGATTGGCCAGGCTTTGGCCGGCCGACAAGACAAAACTTTGTTTTATGAGAAGTTTGGTTCTTTGTTGGGGCAAGCTTTTCAAATTCAAGATGATGTCTTGGATGTGGTTGGTGATAGTAAAAAAACCGGTAAACAAAATTTTGCCGATGTGGCCGAAGGACAACACACTATTCTAAGTCAATATATTTTGACCGGTAAAGATTCTCGGGCTCGAGATTTATTGCTATCTCTGTTTGGACGGGAATTAAAAGAAGGAGACAAAGAAATTTTAAAGAGGTTGTTTGTTGAAAGCGGGGCCGTAGAATCAGCTGAAGGCAAAATAAGGGATTTACTGAGGGAAGCTAAAATAAGCTTAGAAGCTGAGAACTTTCCTCCTTTAATTTATGAAGCTTGGATGAATTTTATTATCAAGATGGAAAATAGATC
>JBJHBV010000002.1:0-44396 GCA_050485705.1 Candidatus Vogelbacteria bacterium | reverse complement strand
CGCAAAAGTACAAAGTCACCACGCGCTCCGCGCGTTGTTGGTTGATTCAATCGCTTCGCGATTGGTCAAAGAAAGTTCGAGCAACGGTCATAACTTCTCCGCCAAATGTAACTTCCGCTTCCGAAAGGAAATTGGATGACCGCGCCTCGGGCGCGCTCCGCTAACGCTCCGCGCCCGAGGCGCGTCAGGTGTTTTATTCAAAATGGGTTCGCGCAAAGGATATAATTTCACCGCACTGGCTATTTTAATATAGCGAATACTTGGAGCTGTATTAAAATTGACAGCTAAGATGGTGAGGGTGGGATTCGAAAGGCGGAGTCAGATAAATTTTTGTAAAAAATTTGTTACTGACGAGCCCGGGTGAGAAGCGAATACTTGGAGCTTTGCAAGACCTTTTGAGATATTTTTATGTAATGAAAATATCCAAAAGGTGTACAGCTCCTGTAAGGAGGGAGCCACCCAATATTTTAAGAGAGAAGCGAACTAAAATATTGAGGTGAGCTGACCCTAATCTCTCCCTCTCCGCCAAGAGAACTAAGTAGTTGCATATGTATTCCTTTTTTATTAGCTGATATACACAAGGAATGACGCAGATCGTCCAAGGAGTCTAGAAAGTCTCGGGAGCCTGAAGTGTTGGTAACTATCGCTCTGAAAATCCTTTATTTAAGCTTGATTTTTTGTTAAAATAAGTTTATGAGACTCACTAAATTTGAGCAATCAGGCTTTGTTTTGGAAACTAGCAAGGGTTTTCTTTTGGCTTTTGATATTGGCAATAAAACTCCAGTTGAAAAGCTTCGAGGGGTTACTGTAGATGCAATGCTCGTATCACACATCCACGGCGACCACTTCTCCCTTGAACAGATCAAGGCGCTCTCACCTAAAAAACTCTATTTGAATCAGGAGTGCATTGAAACCCTTGGTGAAGAAAATCTTGCCACTGATATCACTCGAGTAAAAGTTGGCGATACAGTAGCTATCGAAGATATTACGGTGCAATTTTTCAATGTGGACCACGGTCCAAATGTATCTGCACCCCTTCAGGAAAATTTTGGCTTCCTGATCACAGCAGAGGATCAAACAATCTATTTTGCAGGCGATATGTTCTACGAATCTGGTATTGATGTTTCAAACCTCGAAGTAGATGTTGCGCTATTGCCAGTTGGAACATTTTATACATTTGGTCCGCAAGAAGCATTTGAATTTACTAAAAAATTCAAAAAGATTGCGAAGGTAATACCAATGCACTACGAGAAAACACCTGAGACACGAGAACAATTTATCAATCTAGTGGTAGCTTAAGGTTGGATATTAGAACTAAAAAGCAACTAATATTGATATTATGAGACGTAAATGAGACACTCCCAAATATCCCTGTTTTGTGTCTCATTTGTAGTATTGTCGCATTTGATACCCAAAAAATTGGTATTTGTTGGTATTTGACGAAAAAGTAAGACCTATGCGGAGACATCGAAAACCAATCTGAAAATCTGCTAGAATACCCTTACAAGGCTTGAGGTACAAAGTTTGAATCCCTCCCTCTCCGCACTTAATATGTACCCCATAAAGCTGGATACAGAAGCACAAAAACCAAATGATAAACTACATATTTTTACTCTGGTTTGCTATAATCAACCTCATGAAAGGTAACAATCGTAACAAAATGAATCAAAGCAAAAGACCGGGTAATGCTTCCTTTAGGACCCAGGCAGACTTTAAGTACAAACAATCTTTAAATTCTAAAAACTTCAACAAAGGTAATTTCCGACGAAAAAATCCTTAAACTCTTTGTCTTTGTTACAATAAGACAATGAATAAAAACACTCCGATTAATCAGCGCTTTCGTCTAACCGAAGATCAAAAAAAGGGACTAGAAAGGTTAAAATTAGAAACCCTGGAGGATCTAATACTCTATCTACCTAATCGCTATGAAGCCAGAGGGGTCAGCACCGAAATAGCCAGTTTAACCCCGAACCAATACGCCTCAGTAGTTGGGCAAGTGATAAGTAGTAAAACCAGTAAAGCCTATCGAAAAAAAATACCACTCGGTGAAGCGATAATAAAAGATAACACCGGGCGTCTTCAGGTGGTCTGGTTTCATCAACCTTATTTAGCTAAAAAACTGATAGTCGGTCAAACAGTACAACTGTCAGGTAAAGTTACCGCCAGAAACGACAAATTATATATGGCTAACCCTGACATTGGCTCTGGTGATTTTACCAAGTCAGCTAATTCTTTGTTTAATAAAGATGAGGAAATAACTCTTATCCCTGTTTATAGCGAAACCAAAGGCCTATCCTCCGGCTGGTTTTACTACCATATTCTTCAACTTTTAGCGGAAAGAATTCACGAGCAAATACCCGACTCTCTACCAGAGAAGATAACAAAAACCTATAACCTGCCCCAACTAAAAACTGCTCTTGTTTGGATACATTCACCAAAAAAAATAAAAGACACAGAATCAGCTCGTAAAAGATTTTCTTTTAATGAAATTTTTCTCATCCAACTACATAGACTACAAAATCGCTCTCTCTATCATCAAAACAAAGCTCATTCAATTCAAGCCAAAACAAAAGATATTACTGAATTTACTAAAAGATTTGGTTTTCCCTTAACCAAAGCTCAACAAAAAGCCATTAAAGATATAACTAAAGATATAGAAAACAAAGAACCGATGATGCGTCTCTTAGAAGGTGATGTCGGATCGGGTAAAACAGCCGTAGCCGCTACTGTAGTCTATACCACCGTCAAAGCCGGTGGGTCTGTCGCCTATATGGCTCCCACGGAAATACTGGCCAAACAACACTTCCAGTCTTTCATAAAATATTTTGATAATTTAAACACCCCCATCGGCCTACTGACAGGATCAGGCTGTTTTAAATACCCTTCTAAAATTAAAAACGAAGAAGCTACCAAAATATCTAGAACCCAACTCCTCAAGTGGGTGTCCGAAGGCATTATCCCTATCTTGGTTGGTACACACGCCTTAATCCAAAAATCAGTAAAATTCAAAAATCTATCATTGGCTATCATTGACGAACAACATCGCTTTGGCATTAACCAAAGATCAAAACTTATAAAACAAAACGAAAACTTTGCCCCCCATCTTCTGTCCATGACGGCTACCCCTATCCCCAGAACCCTAGCCCTAACTATTTATGGTGACTTAGACCTGTCACTTATAGATGAAATGCCGGCCGGCCGAAAACCGATTATGACCAAAATAATCACCAAAGACCAAAGAGAAGAAATGTATGAAAAAATAAGACAAGAAATAAAAAACGGCCGGCAAGTCTATATTATTTGCCCTCGCATTGATGAGCCAGACCCCAATAAAGCCCTCGCTCTTAATGTCCGCTCAGCCAAGGCGGAAGCTAAAAGGTTAAAAGAAAAAATCTTTCCTGAATTCGAAATTGGTCTTCTCCACAGCAAACTAAAAACTCAAGAAAAAGAATCTGTCATGGAAGACTTTAGTCAAGGAAAGATCAATATTTTAGTAGCCACTTCCGTAGTAGAAGTAGGTGTAAATGTGGCTAATGCTACCACCATTGTCATTGAGGGGGCGGATCGTTTTGGGTTGGCTCAGTTACATCAATTACGAGGACGGGTCATTAGGAGTGAACATCAAGCCTATTGCTACCTTCTAACAGACAGCACCAGCACCAAAACCGTAGACAGACTAAAGGCTCTTACCAGAGCCAAAAACGGCTTTGAATTAGCTGAGCTTGATCTGTCTTTAAGGGGGCCGGGAGTACTAGCCGGCACCAAACAATGGGGTATATCTGACCTAGGAATGGAAGCTATAAAAAACATAAAGATGGTAGAAGTAGCTAGAAACGAAGCTCAAAAGATCATTAGCACTGATCCAGATTTAACCGAGCATCCAGATATAAAAACAACTTTAAATAAAAAAGAGAAAATAATCCACTTTGAGTAATCTAGTGCGCCCACCTGGACTCGAACCAGGAAAACCTCCCAGGTATAAGCTGGGTGCTCTACCAATTGAGCTATAGGCGCTTGCTTTCGACTTCTCTGATATATTGTAAACCCTTTAGAATATACTCCGCCCAATCACGGTTGTAAATACGCACATGACAAGTACCATGTCCAAAACCATTCTTATAAGTCAGACCTGATAGTTTGGTCTTCTTTATAACTGGCTTACGGAAACAACTTTTAGGCAAAGACAATTCTTTTGACCAAAAATAAATTTCTTTATTTATATCCATATCTGAATATAAATGCAGAGTTATTGTCACTTTTTCTTTCGGCACTCCAAGAATCTCAACCCATCTCAAGAAAAATCTAATCATATTTGGATCAGTATTAGACAAACCAAAAGTGGGTGAAGAAGTCTTTAAACCCTCTCCCCAATAAAGAAACCAGCCAGCTACAAAAATATCTTTTTTACTGAAAACCCCGATATCTTTTCCTACTTTATCATAAACTTTTTCTAAGCGCTCATCTTTCTTTTTTTTCATAGTATTGCGAAATTTTTCTATCCTTCTAGGGTTTTTATCACGCAACATCTGTATTCTTTTAGCAGATAAAGGATAATCAGAAAGCCAGCCAGACAGCGTACTTTTACTCAAACCAAGCTTTTCTTTAATTTGAGAATAACTATATCCTTTTTTACGAAGCTCTAAGGCTTTTTGTTTGTCCTCTTTTCTGGCCATTTATGAACTTTTGAAATATAATATATTGTAATAATATCAAAGGTTCGTATTTATAACAATAGCAGAAGACAAGTTATAATCGCCTACTTTCGTCCGTCTGATAGATAAAGCCAGAGCGGGCTGGCCAAGCTCCCTACCTAAATTATTACATAAAGCTCTAATATAAGTCCCAGAAGAGCATTCTAATCTAATTTTGAAACTGACGTATTTATTGGGTAAATCAGCCGTAGTAAAAATATTTTTCCAATCAGCCACAATATCAAGCTGACGAAAATTATTGCCCGGATTAAACTCAGTAAAACTTTCCAAACGAGAAAAAATTAAAGTTTCTAATTCTGATTTTTGATAAGATGTCCTGTCTAAAATCCGAGCCTGATAAACGGTCACTTCTTTAGAAAACTTCTCCTTACCATCAATCAAAGGTGACGAATATTGTGGATACTCTTGTATCCATGTACCAACTTTTTGCTTTAAAGAGATACTTAAATCTGCCTCAATCTCCATCTGAACTTCTTGGCTTGAAAAATTAGTAACTTTACCTAAAATATCTCCGGTATCAGTGGTAAAACCGAACAATATTTCAAATTCATAAACTTTATCCAAAGATAAATATTTTTCTCTTTCTTTATTGGCTTCATCCACCAAAACTAAAAGTAAACCTGAGGCCAAAGGGTCTAAACGACCAGCATAGCTTAAAGTAGCCTGCTTGTATTCCGGTCTTATCACCCTTAATCTATCTAAGGTTTGCAAGGGGGTTAAACCAATAGGCTTATCAACCACTAAAACAAAATTATTTTTCTTCTTCATCAATCCCTAAGGTTGGTTGAGATGAATTTTCTTGTCTTTGTTTTGGTTTAATACCATGAAGAATGAGTAACTTTTCAAAATCTTCTCTTTCTAATGTTTCCACTTTCATCAATTCAGCCGACATCTCCTCTAAAGCTTTGCGGTGTTTAACCAAAACTTCATTAGCTCGCCTAAGAGCCTCGCTCATAATATTGGCTACTTCTTGATCAATCAAAGATTGCATAGCTTCTGACGCACTGGGTCTATTTTCAGGAACAGGCATAAACTTGCCTTCAGACACATCATAGGCTACCGGCCCCACCTTATCGCTCATGCCATAACGAGTGACCATTGATCTGGCCAAACGAGTAGAAACAGAAATATCATTGGAAGCACCGGTAGTAATATCACCAAAAATCATTTTCTCGGTAGCATACCCTCCTAAAGACATAGCAATATCATCTAAAAATTCTTTACGAGAGTTAAGTTTTCTGTCTTCAAATGGCAATTTCAAAGTATAACCGGCAGCATGACCACGAGAAATAATGGACACCTTGTGAATTGGATCACAATCCGGCAAGACAGAAGCAACCAAGGCATGACCTATTTCATGATAAGCGGTAATTTTTTTCTCATGGGCTGATAAGATATGGCTCTTTCTTTCCGGACCTAACATTACTTTTTCTACAGAACGAATAAAATCATATTGACTAACTTTTTTCCTGTTTTCTCTGGCAGCCAAAATAGCAGCTTCGTTCATCACATTAGCCAAATCTGCTCCGGAAAAACCGGGGGTTCGTTCTGCAATTACTCGCAAATCTACTTCTTCAGTCAAAGGTTTCTTGCGAGCATGAATATTTAAAATTTCTTCTCGGTCTTTAATATCAGGTTGATCCAACACGACCCGACGATCAAAACGCCCGGGACGCAAAAGAGCCGGATCCAAGACATCTGGTCTGTTGGTGGCAGCCATTACAATTAATTTTTCATTAGGTTCAAAACCATCCATCTCCACCAATATCTGATTAAGAGTCTGTTCACGTTCATCATTTCCTCCACCCATACCGGATCCGCGATGACGGCCAATAGCATCTATTTCATCAATGAAGATAATGGCTGGAGCAGCCTTTTTCGCCATCTTAAATAAATCTCTCACTCGTGAAGCACCCACCCCCACAAACATTTCCACAAACTCTGAGCCGGATAAATAAAAGAAAGGAACATGGGCTTCCCCGGCTACCGCGCGAGCCAAAAGAGTGTTGTGAGAAACTATACCGTTAGAGATGAAAGAATGAATCTTGGGTTAAGTTAAATCATAGACTCTGGCTTGTCCGGTTTCATTCTTAACGACCGGAGAAAAGAGAAGATTTAGATTTAATAATCTTTTCAAATAATCAAAATCAGGGTGATGACAACCACTCTCTTCAAAAGCCTTAACAAACAAACCAAGAGAAGATCTGGAAATTCTTTGTCTGGTCTTTACTTTGTAGACAAGCTTAGATATTGTCTCTTGGCTCTTACCAGATTGACTCATCACCTGCCAACAAGCGTAGACCAAATTACTGATATAAGGAAAAACATCAACATTAGTGTTACCTATTTTGTGAGTAGTCAGATAATTATCCAATCTTTCCTTCTTTCTTCCTAAGCCAAAACCAATTTCTTTTCGGAAAACTTCTAAAGATTCTCCGCTGATAATAATTTCGTAAACCGGTCGAGGATGACTATATCCAACCGGCATTTTAATCCTTCTCTTGGGCTTAATGCCGAAATTCAACAACAAAACCATCATCTGATCAGACAGTTTTTTACTAACAGTGGAATAACTAACCACATAACGCTCAAAAGAACCATCACTATCAAAAAGTCCTCTCAAAAAACCGGCCACAATCTCTTTTGGTGCTTGTAAAATAGCCGGTGGAATAACTTTGTCATAAGATAACAAGTATGACATTCCGTTATCGTATAAATGCTTCTTTATCTTCCAAGAAGTAGCTACTTGAGTAATACCATCAGAAGCACGACTAACCTTACAAGACTCATCATAAGTTTGAACAAAAGAAGTAAAGACTGTTTCTAATTCACGATCAGTAGTGGTAAAACCAACCCGACTGGCATGACTTAAATTACCATCACCAGTTAAAAGACCCATCATATAGGCTGTTTTTACATCAACCCCTTTATGACGACCAAAAGCTTGATTATTAAAAGAAACAGCCACTGAATCACCAATTGTCAATTCAGATAGATGTTTAAACCTTAACTGACCATCATCACCCATAACCAAAACCGGATGCTCCGGAGTCCCTTCAAGCTCTAAACCATTTTTCAAAGTTAGACGATGAGTTTTTTGCTCACCTAAATCATACCAATGAGAAGCGGGTACTGAAACATTAATTGATTGTTCCACGTCTATAGCTGGCAAAACCGCACCAGACACTCTGTCTTTTTCATCAACGGCATAATAAGTAGGAATGTCTTTAATCTCCATCACCCCCTTGTTTGTCAAAACTAAAGAATCACCAACAATACATTTTCCAGTTCCGGGGCCACCAATCATTAAAACACCCTTGGGAATACGAGCTCCAATTTCCAAGAATTTCTTTGGGTTACGCAAAAAGTCCACAATTTCCAAAAGCTCCTCTTTAGCTTCTTTAACTCCCGCTACATCCTTAAAAGTAACTTTCTGATTTTTGTCATTAGGATCAATAATCCTTGCTCTAGATTGACCAAAAGAAAATGCTTGCATAGAAGCTCCTCTAACCTGACGAGAAATAAACCAAAAGAAAATAAGGATAAACAAAATAGGAATCAGAAAGGGTAGAATATTTAAAGCCCAAAAAGCAAATCCGGTTTGACTTTTTATCTCTATCTCTAAAGCTTGCAGAGCTTCTCTCTCTACTCCATATAAGTTCAGAGTTTCGGACAAAGAAATATCAGCCTCTTTTTTAGAAGTCCTCTCTGTTCCATCAACATAAGTCACAGTAAGTTCATCACCCCGAACCACGATACTAGAAACTAGCCCCTCAGAAACATCAAAAGCCAGAGCAGAAATTGAGATTTCTTCTGTTTCTTGTCTTTGTTCAATAATAGAAGCGTAGAGAGCAACAATAACAATAAAAATCAAAAGGGTCATAACAACCTGACCTCCAAACTGTCCCAGCATTCCTCCTCCGCCTCCAAAAACAGGTTTTTTCTTAATAGGATTTTTCATTACCAGGTGATTGTAGCGTAAAAATAGGGAAAAATCCAGCTGAGATTGATTTAATCATCCCAAGGTGGTAATAATAAAAATAGAGAGGAGTTTTGTAATGAACATTGTCACTATCGGTGGCGGAGGGGGCCACGCTCAAGTCCTTAAAGGACTGAAAACCCTACAAGACATAACAATCACGGGGATCTGCCCCATTACCGACTCAGGAGGGTCAACAGGCAAACTGGCCAACGAATACAATGGTTTAGGGTATTTGGGCGACTTAACCAAATGTGTTGTCGCTCTGTCCCCTAACCCCACACTGGCTGAAGCCTTACTTTATCGCTACAAGGAGGGATGTCTGCATGGCCACTCGGTCAAAAACATTCTTCTTTTGGCGCTGGAGCAAGTAACTGAGCCCGACATGGCGCTCGATATCTTCTTCGAGCTGTGCCGAATCAAACCTCACCGGGTCATACCAATCTCTCGTGTTCCTTCCAAGTTGTGTGCCAAACTCAAAATTGGCAGCATGGAGGGTGAGACCAACATCGACCTGATTGCGCAAAATCCCCTGTGGCATCCTGATGTTCACGCCATAGAGGATATCTATCTGAAGCCGGAAATCTGTGCTGACGATACGGCCGTACGAGCAATCAGTAAAGCCGACTGGATAATCATCTGCCCGGGTGATCTGTATTCCAGTATTCTCCCCGTATTACTTCCAACCGGCATGAAGGAAGCAATCATCAATTCTCGTGCCAAAATCATCATTGTCATGAATATCATGACTAAGCAAGGAGAGACAGACAACTACACCACCAGTGACTTCATACACCAGATAGAAAAGAGACTCGGGAAGGAGTGTGACGCAATCTTGTGCAACACTTCCCCGATACCGGAAGAGCGGATGATTGAGTACACCCTAGAAGGGAAAACTCAACTCCTTCCTCCAGTGGAAGAGCCGAGGGTTTTCTCGGCTGAGCTACTGGAGACCACCAGCAAGGGAGAGCTGTACCACGACCCCACAGCTGTAGCAATGGCTCTCAAGCAGATTTGGTCGTAAAACAATAAGCGCCTGACCAGCGCTTTTTTTGTTTAATTAATTTAACTAAATATTTAAATCTTCCAACGAGGCAATATCGGTAAAAATAGACAATTGAGGTATATAGTGAAAGATTCTCCCCGGGATCATAGACATATCTTCACTGGATTGCAAAACAGAGATTAAAGCCTCTTTCTTTTTTTGACCTGAGATAAAGACCACCCCGGCTTCCACTTGATTGCGCAAGAAAGTATTAGTTACTGTCACCCGCAAAGGATAGGGATTTTTACCTGAAGCATCATAACCAACCGCCAAATCATCTCCTTCAAATAGCTCAGCAAACTTATTCGGCTCATCAGCAAAAGGCATAATACCGGCAGTGTGACCGTCTTCTCCCAACCCTAAAAGAACCACCACCTTATTTTTCGCCAGGCGATTAACCTCTTCGGCAAATCTTAATCCATATTGACCAAAATCTTCTCCCAACAATACACTAGTGTCAACAAACTTAACTCCCCCCTTTATTGCTTGTTTAAAAAAGTTTGTTTCCTTTAATTGAGAGAAATTATTGACCTGAGAATCCTGATCATATCTTTCATCAATCATCATTATTGATAAATTATCTCCCAAGACACCTTCATCCATTTTCTCAAGCACCACCAAAGCCGAACCACCAGAAACAAACAATGAAATCTGCTCATCTAAACCATATTGCCCAACCAGCTCCCCAACTTTTTGGGCTGTTTGCTCAATCAGCCCACTGTCTATGAAACGAAGATTCATTAAAGAAATGATAGCATTTGAGAACACTAAGGACTACTGGTTTTAAATTTTTACAAAAATAATAGTTATAGAAATTAAATACTAACCTGTCTATATTCAATTAAAAATCTATCTAATGAAATTAATTATCACAGAATGAAATCCAAAAAAATCCAAGAAAATATAGGTGCCGATGGTTAAAAATAAAAAAATAAAAAATACAACTCTTTTAATGTTAGCAGGATTATCTTTTGTGGTGAAGCTAAGGGAAACAGAAGTGCTTATTGATATCCCAACAGCAAGAGAAATAATTATTTGAACTAAAATATCAGGCATATATTTTATTCTATAGCTAAAAATTTTATTGGCAATTTATGGACATTTGAGTGGCTTGCCACGAGCGAAACAACAAAATACCACCTGTCTAAACAGGTGGTATTTTGTTGTGTAGTCGAGTGGAGATGGCGGGAATCGTCCCCGGAATTCTAAGTATTTTGTTTCAAGTATTCACAAAATACTAAGGTTCCTGGACGGCCACTCGTATCCTTCGCTAGGCTCAGGATATACTGCGTGGCTTCGATTACCGACGCAAAACAAGTAGTTGTTTTGCTCCATCTCCACTTAAAAAACAAAAGCGCCCAAAAAAGGGCGCTAATGTTTTAACAAGTGGAGATGGCGGGAATCGAACCCGCGTGCAGATGAGTACTTCCTATGACTCTACATACATATCTTGTTTATTTCATCCCTAAGAATGATTTAAGTTTCCGTGGTGATAAGCAAGAAAAATCCACGGTCACCGAGTTTGTTTGTTTCGGCAGTAAGGCCAAACTATCTTATTGCCTATCTTGAGTGTATGACATCTTGATCTTTTCGCTCAAGAATCAAAAAGTAAGACGCCAGCCCTTACGCTAAAGCGAAAGCTGGAGAAAACGGAGACACAACGGCCCCCTGATTTTCGTTTGCACTTATGGTGCTCCGAAAGAGATTAGCGAGGTTTTTCGGACCCTCGGTATGCACATAAAAAGTATGATCAACTGTCTAGGCCGATCATCCCCTTGGTTAGTTATTAATAGTTATCAGAAATTAGTTAAAAGTTATTAGTTAGCAACAGATGGCTTTTAACCATCTGTTGCTATTAACTCTTAACTAGTCACTATTAACTATTTAACTCTATTTTTCAAAGTCCTATCCATCTCACGCTTGGCTTCTCGCTTCTTGATAGTTTCTCTTTTATCGTATTTCTTCTTACCTCGAGCAATAGCCAGCTTCAACTTCAACAACTTTCCCTTACTATACACCGAAATTGGCACCAATGTCAACCCTTTTTCAGCCTCTTTACCTAGCAAAAGCTTAATTTCTTTTCCGGTCAGAAGTAACCGACGAGGACGCAAAGGGTCATAGCCCGCAGGGGTATTTCCGGCTTGATAAGGTGGGATATTGGCTCCCACCAGAAAAGCCTCACCACCCCTGATAACGACATAAGCTCCCTCCAAAGACCCCCGTCCAAGCTTTAAGGCCTTAACTTCAAAACCAAGCAAATCCAAGCCGGCCTCATAAGAATCCAGGAGTTCGTAGTTAAAGCTTGCTTTTTTGTTTTGAACCAAAGTAGACATATTTTAATTCTAGCAAATTTAAGTATTCTCCGCCCGAGACCAAGAGGTAAATATTGACTAAATCATTTCTGTAACATATAATAAAAAACAGTCTTTAGGAAGGAGGGCAGATTAATGACCAGCCCCTGCAAGGTGGGGCAAACCGCTCAGCACTCTCGTAGAGTCTGAGTTAGAGCTTCCTAGCGTAGCAGCGGGAAGCTTTTTTAATGCTTTAAAGCCAGAAATCGTTGACTTTTTGCCTTATTTGGATTATTATGACTGCCGTGCCGTTTCTGATCTAATTATCGGAAGGCCATTATTTTTTAGGAGTAAATTTTGAGCGATCAAGTAAGAATCAACGAACAAATAACATCAAAAGAGCTTCGGGTCATAGACCACGAAGGCAATAATCTTGGTGTTATTAACAGCGACAAAGCTAGAAGTTTGGCGGAAGATGCAGGGCTTGATCTGATAGAAATATCTCCCACTGCTACCCCACCGGTAGCCAAGATAATGGATTACGGCAAGTATCAGTACTTAGAACAACAAAAAAAGAAAAAAGCCAAGCTGGGAAGTACCGCGACCGAAACTAAATCAATTCAGGTCAAGATCGGGACCGGAGATCATGACTTAGCCATGAAGGCTGGCCGAGCTGGAAAATTCTTGAAGGAGGGTCATAGAGTAAAAATAGAATTGTTTTTACCGGGACGGTCAAAATATTTTGACAAAAATTTTCTTCAAGACCGTTTAGAGAGATTACTAAACCTGATACCGGAAGAGTATCGTATTGCCGAAGAACCGAAGAAAAATCCTAAAGGCCTCTACGTTATCATAGAAAAAGAAACCAAAAAGAAGAAAAATGAAAACCAATAAATCATATACCAAAAGACTAAAAGTAACCAAAAACGGTAAGATTTTAGCTCGTAAACCAAACAAAAATCATTTTAGAGCTAAAAAATCCCGCTTGGAGCAATTGACCGGAAAAAAGTTAGCTGAATTTGATATTAGCAACAAAAAAGCCAGTCGTTTTTTGCCCGGTCAGAAAGTTAATCAATAATTATCATGCCTAGAGTAAAAAGAGGAGTTATATCATTAAAAAGAAGGCGCAACATTCTCCAAAGAGCAAAGGGTTATATTTTTGGTAGAAGCACTAAAGAAAGAGCCGCTAAACAAGCTGTTATCAGAGCCGGTCAACACGCCTATGCCCACCGTCGAACAAAGAAAAGAGATTTTCGCCAACTATGGAATACCAGAATTGGAGCAGCCCTCTCTCCTTTTGAAATTTCTTACAGTCAATTCATAGACAAACTTAAAAAGAAAAATATCGGCCTAGACAGAAAGACTCTTTCTACTCTAGCCAAAGACAATCCCGAAACTTTCAGTAGAATAGTAGAAAACGTCAAATAAACAAAAACATCTCGAGAGAGATGTTTTTGTTTTAAGAGAAGTCCAAAACTGCGGTCTCTCCGGCTTTAGGAGCCACGGCATCAAGACCAATATAATCACGAATACGCTGAGTTAAAAACATAGCTGATTTTGGTTCGCCCATTACTACAAAAACTTTTTCTAAAGTTTCGGCTGAATGAGCTACAAATTCCAATAAATGATCTGAATCCTTATGGGCTGAATAACCAGTAACATTTTCTATCTTGGCTGCTACATGGATGGTCTCACCCAAAATATTGACCGTCTTAGCTCCGTCTTGCAACATTCTCCCTAAACTTCCCGGCACCTGATATCCGGGTAGCAAGAGAGTGCTTTTAGGATCAGACAAAAAATGTTTTTCATGATGAATAATCCTACCGCCATTGGACATACCGGAACCGGCAATAATGATTTTCCGAGCTGGAGCATGAACAATAGCTTTGGACTGTTCTGTCTCTTTAGTCAAACGCAAGTGTTTGAATTTAAAAATACCATCACCGGCATTATGAATAAAATTAACATTTTTGTTCAAAAAGCGACGATATTTTTTGTAAATAGCAGTTACTCCAATAGCCAGAGGAGAATCCAAAAAAACCGGCACTTCTGGTATCTCACCAGCCTCCATCATATTCTCTATTTCAAATAAAATAACTTGGGTTCTTTCAATAGAAAAAGCCGGGATCATTAGAGTTCCTCCTCGTTTCATAGTATCTTTAATGATCTCTTTAAACTTAGTATTACGATCTTCTACCGCTTCATGATTCCTGTCACCATAGACACTCTCCATTATCAAAAAATTAGCATCAGTGATATTTTCTGTATCTTTTAAAAGTGGAGCAGGGCTATTGCCCAAGTCTCCTGTGAAAACAATCTTTTTTTTGTTATAGGTTATCTCCACCATAGCCGAACCAAGAATATGTCCAGCGTCTCGAAAAACAACAGAAAAGTCGCCAATCACAAATGGCTCGTGATAGTCAAAAGTTTGCCACAAACTCATAGCCTGCTTTACATCGGCTTCTTCATATAAAAGAGGGGCTTTGTCTTGTTTAGCTTCCTTACTCATTACCCCCATACTATCTATCAAAGACAAGGCTGATATATCTTTGGTTGGAGCAGTAGAATAGATCTCTCCCCTAAAGCCCTCTTTTACCAATTTTGGGATTCTACCAATATGATCAAGATGAGCGTGAGTGACAATCAAAACATCTATCTCTGCTGGATTATAAGGAAACTTTTCACGGTTTGCATCATCACAAACCTTAGAACCTTGAAACAAACCGCAATCAATTAAAATCTTTTTTGATTCAGTATCACCACCAGCTAACAAAAAATTAGAACCGGTAACATTTTCTGTCCCTCCAAAAAAGGAAACGGTTAATTCTTTTTTATTATTCATTATTTTTTCTTATATTATTAATCAAAGGCGTAAACCATAAAAGCAAACTGCCAAAAATTGCTCCAATCACATCAAAAGCCAAATCAGAAAGAGTGTCCAAATGACTTTCTTGTAAATCAGTAAATGTTTTCAAATGAATAGGTACTTGCCAGTAATAATCAACCCCAAATTCAAACAACTCCCAAGCTCCACCAACAACCAAAGCTCCCGCCAATCCGATAAACAAGATTCTCCTAAAACCAGCCTCTTGAAGAGACAATCTATTCCAAGCTAAATATAGCCAAATAATAGAAACTGAAACAAATAAACCACCCAAGAAATGCATCACTAAATCAAACCACACAATACGCCAATACCAAAAGTTTTGAAAGGCGTAATAGTTGAGTACAGCTATAACGGTAATTAAAACTACCAAAAAATAAAGAACCGGTTGTCGCCAAATAATATTCACTGTGTTTATTTTAGCTTAGTTGTGCCAAAGGAGCAAAACAAAACCCATCACTGGGATGGGTTTTGTTTTGGGTTACTTAGGGTGCCTTACCTAGCCTAAACTAGGTGGGTGTCCGCAATCTTACACCAAGATGCAAGATAATATAGAACTCCCGAAAGACAAAATGTTCTAGATAATACCCTAAGCAACCTGTCTAGATTATACTCCTATTTACAATTTAAGTTAAGAGTATAGAAAGGTATTAAATTTTACCTTGCTATTTAAAGCTTATTTTTGTTCGTCTGGAGCGTATAAATGAGGATACTCTGCTTTGGTATATTCGTGTAATTCTTCTTTGGTAAAGAAACGCCCGACTTCAATCTTGCCATTTTCCACACTATCAGAAGCATGAACAATATTAGACTGTGTACTTAAAGAAAAATCTCCCCTAATAGATCCGGCATCAGCCTCGTAACCCTTAGTGGGGCCAACGATTAATCTGGTAGCATTGATGGCGTTATAACCCTCAAGAACCAACAAAACAACCGGGGCTGATTTCATAAAATCTTTAATTCCCGGAAAGAAGGGTTTGTCTTTCAAGTGGCTGTAATGTTCTTCCAAAACAACATCTTCCAATTTCACCATTTTCAAACCGACAATACGAAGACCCTTTCTCTCAAAACGATGGATTATTTCACCCAATAAACTGCGGTGCACGGCATCAGGTTTGATAATCACCAAAGTTTGTTCGTGTTTATTGTCCATATTAATTTTTAGTTAAAATTATCGGTTCTGATTCGGTTATCAGAATCGTATGCTCAAAATGTGCACTGATACTATCATCTTTAGTAACGAAAGTAAAACCATCGTCCAGTAAATCAATCTCCGGGCCACCTAAAGACACCATTGGTTCAAGAGCCAGAACCAATCCCGGTTGCAACCTAATCCCTTGTCCCGAACGACCATCATTAGGCACTAATGGTTCTTCATGGGGCGAAAAGCCAACCCCATGGCCAGCCAACTCTCTAATCAAACCGAGGTTGTGTTTTTTAATATGAGACCCGATAGCAAATCCGATATCCCCTATGGTCTTACCGGGCAAAGCCTCTTTTATGCCAACATAAAGCGATTCCTCAGTAACAGTCAATAAACGCTTAATCTCCGAAGAAACTTCTCCCACTGCCACAGTCACAGCATGATCAGTAAAATAACCCTGATGATTGACTCCCAAATCTATGGTCACCACATCACCCTCTTCTATTTCTCTTCTGGAAGGTATGCCATGAACGATTTCTTCATTAATGGAAACGCATAAAGAAGCCGGATAGGCCAAACGAGACCCCTTAGGTCTAAAATTAAGAAAAGCCGGCTTATCGCCATAAGCCTCAATTTTCTCTCTGGCTAAGTCATCCAAATGAGCCGTAGAAACCCCCGGTCTTATCTCCTCCTTTAAAGCTTTTATGATCTCAGCCAATCTGCGGCCTGATTCTACCAAGTGAGGGATATCTTTGTCTGTTTTTAATCTAATCATTTTTCAAAAAAGATAAAATCTCACCAGAAACGGCTGGAATACCCTGTTCGCCGTTAATATTTAAGAAAGTATAATCAGAATGAGTACGATAGTAATCAACAGCCGGCAGGACATCACGATCAAACCAATCAAGTCTTTTGATAATATCTTCTTTAGTATCATCTTTACGACCTCTCTCTAAAAGATGTTTCTCAGACCAGACCCGAGAAACATCAAGATAAATGACATACTTTTTAGTAAAGCCATAAAAAGTCAGGGCGGTATCTAGTGCTTCAGCCTCAATCAAAGACCTGGGAGTACCGTCAAACAACAAAATTTCTTCACCCTTTAGAGCATCCACCAAAATATCAGCCCAAGTCCAAATAGCCAAAAAAGAAGGTTGTCTTTCTGATCTATCCATCAAAGCCTTAGACAAAGCACTAGAATAAGAAGATCCGGCAATAAAGTCACGAAATCTCTGACCGGTTTCCATATACAATACCGGTCTACCTGAACCACTGTTTTCTCTGCGATTAAGATGATCTATCAAAAGCTTAGATTGGGTACCCTTACCACAACCAGAACGGCCAATGAATATATATACCTCTTTAGGAAGTGATGACATTAAAAAAGTCTTAGCTAGTAATTAATAAAAAACCTAAGACATTTAAACATAAATAGGGATCTTTGCAATTAAGGCTGGGTGATGGAGTCACAATCTATTTCCCCCTTACCATTAGCAATATCATCAACCCAACACCGATCATCACCCGAGCCTTCCAAAATAGCATAAAGCTGGAAACTAAAAGCACTTTCACGGGAATATTCATAATTCTGTCCAGAAGAAGGATCTGTCGGTAAGAAATTTATATCTTCCAAACCAATAAGAGATTGTAAATCTGAAGGATACTGTCCATTGGTGACCGAATATAGCTCCAAAGCTGAGCGTAAGAATTGAATATCAGTCTTTCTGACCGCATCACGAGCTCTCTTGCGCTGTAAGTCAAGAGAAGACAAGACAATGGTAGATAGAAGCATAATAATAGAAGCAATCACTAAAAGCTCTATCAAAGAGAAGCCCCTTTGTCGTGAAAGAAAAGACATAATTAATTAAAAAAAGTCTGAAACAAGATAACGAAAGACAGCAAGAAAAACACTACGGCCACCAAAACCATAAAGACATTGGCTTTCCTCTCAGTATTTAGAATACCGAAAGAATGTTGCATCAACCAACCAGTTAGACCGGGAACCTTAGATGGCCTGATATTATCCCGAGAAATATTTTCGTCAGAATCAAATACTACATTACTCATAGATTGATTATAGAAACAATAATGACTGTGAGCAAACTTTTTACCCACAAAGATCTAGTACTCCCTCATCGTGACCTGAGCATCAATTTTCTTAACCAAATCAAGGGCTACTGAAACCACAATCAAAAGTCCGGTTCCGCCAATAGCCAGAGCTGGGATATTAGTGATAGCCTGCATAATAAGCGGTAACATAGCCACTACCCCCAAAAAAACAGCTCCCACAAAAGTCAGACGAGTCAAAATCTTAGCCAAATACTCTTCAGTTGATTTACCTGGCCTTACCCCAGGAACAAAAGCCCCGCTCTTCTGTAGATTTTGTGAAATAGCATGAGGATCAAAAGTGATAGCTGAATAGAAATAAGTGAAAGCAAACACCAAGAAGAAGTAAAAAATGGAATAAAGCCACAGATTACCAATGAATCCGAGCAACATATTAGCTATTGATTCCACCGCCGGATTACCAATTCCGCTTAAGAAATTCAAAACCATCTCCGGAAAAAGCAAAATAGACAGAGCAAAAATGATAGGCATAACCCCGGCATTGTTGACCCTGATAGGCAAATAGGTAGAAACCCCACCATAGACTTTCATCCCTCTTACCCTTTTAGCATAAGTGACTGGAATAGGTCTTTCACCTTCAGTTACAATTACTACCCCGCCGATAATCACGACAGCCAAAACGGCAAAACCAACAAAGGTTGGGATTTGAGATGGATCAAAAGTTACCAAAAGCTGAGTCACTGTGGTTGGCAACTGAGCCAAAATACCGGCAAAAATCAAAATAGAAACACCATTACCAATACCATATTCATTGATCAACTCTCCCAGCCACATCAAAAGAAGAGAACCGGTTGCGACAATAATAGCATTAGTTAAACGATCAGCAAAAGTCAAATTAAGTAAAATACCTTGACTCTCAAGTAAAGCCAAAAGACCAAAACCCTGCATCAAAGCCAGAGGAACGGTTAATAGTCTTGAATACTGAGCCACCTTACGGCGCCCGGCTTCTCCTTCTTCATGATAGAGTTGTTTCAAAGCGGGGAATATCAAAGTCATTAACTGCATAATAATAGCCGCAGTAATGAAGGGCCCGACCCCAAGCATCATAATAGACAGATTAGCCAAGCCACCTCCCGAAAAAACATTCAAAAGACCTAAAAATTGATTACCGGCAAAGAATTGCTGTAAAGCCAGAACATCAACACTAGGAATAGGGATAGAAGCCCCAAAACGAAACAAGACCAAAATGGCCCCAATAAAAAATATCTTTTTGCTTAAGTGCTTATCACTGAGAATTAATCTTATTTTTTGAAAAAAAGTATCCATTTTTTAATTGTATCCGAGCTCTGAATTTTATTCTAGTATCGGAATTAATTATTTCTCTACCTTCCCACCAGCCTTAGACACGATCTCTAAAGCCTTAGCTGACAGATCACAACCTTTAAAAACAAGGTTTTTAGCAGTTAGCTCACCATGACCTAAAATTTTTACAGCCGGAGTCTTACCCCCCACTCTTTTTACCAACCCCAAAGAAAGAAGGGTCTCAGGAGTAATTATCGCTCCATCAGAAAAAGACTTATTAATAACCGCCAAGTTTATGGCTGCCGGTTTTACTGTAATAGAAGAAAAGCGATAACCTCTTTTCTTGGGTAATTTTTTGATCCGGTCTCTAATCTCAGGTCTGATTTTACTACCGGCCCTTGCTTTCTGACCCTTAGTCCCACGACCGGAGGTTTTTCCGGTATTACCCCCTCTACCAACTTGGCGTTTGGCTTTCTGGGTAGTATTTCTTTTTATCTCATGTATCTGCATAAATATTATTTCAAAGCTAATTGCTTGAGAGCCAAAGCGGCACTACGGGCATTGTTAAGTTTATTTTTACTACGAGAATTAAGCTTGGCATTTACATCAGTCAATCCGGCCAAATCCAAAACTGTTCTGACCGAACTACCGGCTACCAAACCTCTTCCGGGAGCTGGTCTCAAATATAAAACAGAAGCGTTAAATTTAGCATCAACCTCGTGAGGAATAGATTTGTTTTCTGTCATTTTAATCTTAAACATATTTTTCTTAGCCTGATTGATAGCCTTATCAATAGCCAAAGAAGTGTCACTGGCCTTACCTATACCCACACCCACTCGGCCTTTGCGGTCACCAATCACTACAACCACCGAAAAACTAAATCGCCTTCCTCCGGCTACCACTCTGGTTACACGGCGCACATCAACTATCTTGTGCTCAAATTCCGGGGCCGGCCTCTCTTCTCTGGGGGCTCTGGCTTTTCTATTGTTATTTTTTCTTGGTGTTTCCATAATAAAAAATTAAAATTCCAAACCGCCATCACGCGCTCCTTTAGCTACACCGGCCACTCTCCCGGCATAACGATATCCGGCTCGATCAAAGACCGCTGTTTTGATACCTTTAGCTAAGGCAAGCTCAGCTATCTTTTTACCCACAGCTTCAGCTTTTTCCACCTTACCGAAAGTGGTCTTAGCTTTGATCTTTGGGTTTTTCATGTCGCTGACTGAGAGCAAAGTAACGGCTTTAGTGTCATCAATCAAAGATGCATAAATAAAACGATTAGACCGAAAAACAGATAAGCGAGGTCTCTCGGCAGTACCAAAAATCTTAGACCGTACTCGGCTTTGGCGAATTTTTTTGGGGATGAATTTTTTGGTTTTATTAAGCATATTATCCTACTGTTTTCTTACCCTGCTTACGTCTTACAATCTCATTATCATAACGAATACCTTTACCTTTGTAGGGTTCGGTTTTTTTATAAGCTCTTATCTTGGCTGAAAACTCACCGACCAATTCTTTATCAAAACCGCTAATAGTGACTAGGTTTTTCTCTACTGTCACCTGAAGATCGTTAGGGATTTTAACTATCACCGGATGAGAAAAACCCAAATCAAGCTCCAGGTCATTCCCTTTCAAATTAGCCTTAAACCCAACACCTTCAATAATCAACTTTTTAGTGAAACCTTCGGTCACTCCCAAAATCATATTTTTAACATGAGAAGCATAAGTACCCCACAAAGCTTGAGCCAAGGCAGTATCGTTTTGAGGTGAAAAGGTGATTTCCTTATCGGTAATATTTATAGCCACATCATCACGAAACTGCTTGGTCAAAGTGCCAAGGGGACCAACCACAGAAAAAGTACCGTCTGTCATTGAGACTTTAACCTTATCGGGAATATTTATAATTTGACGGCCAATTCTTGACATAATTCTTAATTACCACAAAGTAAATAAAATCTCTCCTCCTAAACGCTCTTTTCTGGCTTCCTTATCTACTAACAAACCCCTAGGGGTAGAAACAACAGACAAACCGTAACCCTGACGTACAGATTTAATTTCTTTAAAACCTTGATAAATTCTCTTGGAAGGTTTAGAGACCCTCTTTACTTCTTTAAATTTAGGTGACCCACTCTCATCATAGGCTATTTCCATATAGATACTCCTTTTTATTTTCTTGCCCCGACGTGATAAGTCGGACAAATAGCCTTCTCGTTTCAAAATCTTGGCGATTTCAAATTTAATCTTGGAATGAGGAACAACTAAAGATTTCTTGCCCACCATGGCAGAATTCTTTATCTGAATCAACATATCTGATATTGGATCGGTTACCATGATGACTTTCTTACACCCGGGATTTTACCCTCGTTGGCTAATTCTCTAAAACAAATTCGACACAAGCCAAAATCTCTCATAAAACCGTGTTTACGGCCACAACGGAAACATCGACGAACAACCCGTGATTGAAACTTGGGTGTCTTTTCTGCTCTTGCGATTACTGATTTTTTAGCCATAAAACACTATTAAAGTTAAAAAGTGGCCCAAATGAGCCAGTCCTATCCTAACAAGGAGACCGCCTAATGTCAAACCAAAAATTAATCCTTCTTGAAAGGAAAGCCTATTGTTTCCAACAATAATTTAGCCTCCTCTCTGTTTCGGGCGGTAGTGACAATCGTAACAGACAAACTGAAGACATCTCGCAACTCCTCATCGGCAGTTTCCGGGAAAATAGTATGCTCTCGGATGCCGATAGTTAAGTTGCCTATCTCATCAATAGATTTGATATCAAAACCTTTAAAATCTCTGGTTCTAGGCAAAGCAATATTGATAAGTTTGTTCAAAAAACCATACATTCTAGCCCCGCGCAAAGTGACAGAAACTCCAATAATATCACCCTGACGAAGTTTAAAAGAAGCGATTGATTTTTTAGCTCCCCTTAAAGAAGGTTTTTGTCCGGTAATTTTTGCCAAACGACCAGCTACAAAATCATTCTTGGCTTTATCCTTGGCCTTACCGGTACCGGAACTAACAACCACCTTTACTATTTTAGGGACTTGATTGTTATTAGATAAACCTAATTTAGCCTTAATACCGGCAACACCATCTATATATTTTTGTTTTACTGTCTCTAACATATCTCTATAATTCCTTTTCACACTTTACACAAACATTAATTTTCTTATCTTTTTTGAAAGTCGCTTTGGTCCTAACCCCTTTGTTGCATTTATCGCAAAATATCATAACATTGGACAAATTAAGAGGGTTAGCCACCTCAACCACCTGACCTTTTTCCCCGGACTTTCTTGGTCTGATTCTTCTCTTCATTAAATTAAGACCTTCTATCACAACCCTGTTGCTATCACGCAACACTCTGGCTACTTTTCCCTTCTTGCCCTTATCTTTACCGGCAATAATGGTAACTGTTTTTCCTTTCTTGATATACATAAGCCTGTTTTAAACAACTTCCGGTGCCAATGAAGCAATTTTCTGATAACCAAGTTCCGGTATTTCCCTGGGAATAGGGCCGAAAATACGACCACCTCTTGGCTCTTTTTTGTCTTTATCAATAATAACGACCGCATTTTCATCAAAACGAATATACGACCCATCCTTACGACGAAAAGCCTTCTTCTGTCGAACCACTACTGCTCGTAAAACATCTTTCTTTTTTACTTGCTTGCGAGGTTCAGCCGATTGGACAGACAAAACAACAATATCACCAATCTGAGCATAGCGTCTCTTTGAACCACCCAAAACCTTAAAAACCCTCCCGATCTTAGCTCCGGTATTATCAGCGATTTTAACAATAGTCTGTGGCTGAATCATATTATTTTACAACAATAAAAGTTTTATCTTTGGAAATTGGCTTAACTTCTCTAATGGTCACTTTCTGTCCAACAACACAATCATTATTGGCGTCATGAGCTTTATAACGCTTAGAACGCCTGATATATTTGCCATATTTCTTATCCTTAAACATTCTAACCACCTCAACCACCACGGTTTTATCCATCTTGGTTGAAACGACTGATCCTTCAAGGATTTTTGGTTTTTTGTCTGTTTGTGTATTCATATTGGATTCTACACCTTACCTTCTTCTTGCTTTTTATGCAAATTAGTTAAAATTCTGGCAATATCTTTTCTAGTGTTTTTGGCACTTTTAACATCGGTCATCTTACCACCAGCCACCCCAAAATAAAAATCACGCAAAGCCTTTCTTTTATCGGTTAAAAGTTTCTGAAGGTCTTTTATTGATTTTTCGCTGTATTTTACTTTAGCCATGATAATTATTTTCTAGCAACAAACTTAGTCTTGACCGGTAGTTTAGCTCCCGCTTTTCTAAGAGCGTCACGAGCAATATCTTCTGATAAACCATCAACTTCAAACAATACTCTTCCGGGCTTAACTTCCACCTCATAACCTTGAGGGTCTCCCTTTCCCTTACCCATACCAACCTCAGCCGGCTTAGCGGTAAAAGGCCTATCAGGGAAAATTCTAATCCAAATTTTACCCTTTTTCTGCATTTTGCGAGAAATGGTCTTACGGGCAGCTTCTATCTGATTGGATCTGATTCGGCCTTTAGTCTCAGCTTTCAGACCAAAACTGCCAAAACTAACATTGACTCCTCTAGTGGCAATGTTCTTCTTTTCAGAATGAACCCTTCCGGTTTGCCATTTGCGATGTTTAACTTTTTTAGGAAATAGTGCCATAAGCCATTATTCATTCTTATCTTTATCAAAAATCTCGCCCCGATAAATCCAAACCTTAACTCCCACTACTCCATAAGGCAAAAAGGCCTTTTCACGAGCAAAATCTATATCAGCTCTTAGAGTTTGAAGCGGTATTTGACCATCTTTGATAATTTCCTTCCTACCCATTTCAGCTCCCCCTAAGCGACCAGATAAACTGATCTTTATACCTTCCACCTCTTTATGAGCCATAACCTTTTCTACGGTTTGTTTTAAAACTCTCCTAAAAGGCATTCTCTTTTCCAAACCTTCGGCTACCATATAAGCAATCACAGCGGCGTTGGTTTCAGGCTCTTTGATTTCTTCGATATCAATTTTCAAATCTTTCGGTATTTCTCCACCCACCTTCTTAATCTTGGCGATAATATCATTCTTCAGTTTGACGGCCCCCTCACCACTACGGCCAATGATCATACCGGGTCTGGAGGTCTTTATAATCAAACGGTATGAATTCTCTCCTCGTTCCATTTCTACAGTATCAACATACATGCCTCTCAATTTTTTCTCCAAATATTCTCTCACCAAAACATCAGTCTTCAAGTATTCCTGATATTTTCCAGGAGCACCAAACCAGCGAGATTTCCAATCTCTAATAATTCCTAAACGATGAGCATATGGATGAACAGTATGAGTCATATTATTTCTTTTCTTTCTTATCTTTGACCATCTGATTTTCAACTTCAACTTTGGCCAACTCTATATTAATGTGGCTGGTGCGATGACGCAAAGGAGTAGCCCTACCACGAGCTCTTGGCATAAAACGACGCATCACCACTCCCTTATCCACCTTGATGGTTTTAATAAACAAATCAGACTCTTCCTGATTGTTGCTTCTGGCATTAGCGACAGCTGAATTAATCAATTTAGCAATCGGTGAACTGGCTTTTTTACCAATAAACTTAAGCTCCACCAAAGCATCAGCTACTTTTTTTCCACGCAAATAATCAGCCAATAATCTGACTTTTCTAGGGGGTTGTCTATAATTTGATAAAGTAGCTTTCATAATAATTATTTCTTCTTAGCGGTAGATGATTCTTTAGCGGCCTTAGCAGCTGCAATTTCAGCCTGACGCTTCTTCTGTTCAAGTTCTTTCTGCATCTTACCACCATGTCGGACAAATTTACGAGTCGGAGAAAACTCTCCTAAACGATGTCCAACCATCTCTTCCGTCACCAAAACTTCTATATGCTCACGACCGTTATGAACCCCAAAAGTAAATCCAACCATTTCTGGACTAATCTGACTACCACGAGCCCAAGTACGAACAACACCCGTCTCAGCCGGTTTTTTGTCGGTGATTTTCTTTAGTAATTTTTCATCCACATAGGGACCTTTTTTAAGTGATCTTGGCATATTTTAATTTAAAATTGTCTCTTACCTCGGCAAAAAACAAAAGCTCTTGAGAGCCTGGCAATAATACTATCAAATGACAACGAAAAGTCAACAAAGCCTTAATTTCAGGGTTAAAATAAAACCCTGAAATTATTTCCTGCGACGCGACTTTTTACGGGAAGCAACAATAAGCTGATCAGAATACTTCTTTGAGCGCCTGGTTTTAACACCATAAGCCTGCTTACCTTGAGCTGTTTTCGGCCCTCGACGCAACCCAATTCCCTGCCTACCTTCTCCACCACCATGAGGGTGATCCACGGGGTTCATGGCACTACCCCTAACTGTTGGCCTAATACCCAACCAACGAGAACGGCCAGCTTTTCCTTTATTTACGAGCTTAAATTCAGGATTAGATACCTCACCAACCGTTGCCCAAGAGTTTTCATGAATTTTTCTAACTTCACCTGAAGGCATTTTTATAGTGGTATAGGAAGCATCATTAGACAAAACCTCGGCATGACTACCGGCTGAACGAACCAATTTAGAGCCAGCCAAAGGTTTGGTCTCAATATTGAAAATAAAAGTACCAGGAGTCATTTTTTTCAAAGGCAATCTGTTACCCGGCTTTAGTTCAGCTTCTTCCGAAACAGTAAATTTATCTCCCACCTTTAAAGATTCAGGTAGTAAAACATACCTCCTAACCCCATCGGCATAACATACTAAACCGATGAAGCCGGAGCGGTTAGGATCATATTCCACACTTTCCACCTTAGCCGGAATATCTTTTTTGTCATATTTAAAATCAATATCACGATAGAGTCTTTTATGACCCCCTCCTTTATGACGAGTAGTGATTCTACCCCTATTATTACGGCCAACAGACCTTTTTCTGCCTTTAGTTAAAGATTTGTGTGGTTCAGATTCAGTCAAAACACCCCGATAGGAAACTACCGACATACCGCGACGACCTGGAGTTGTTGGTTTGTAATTTTTCATAATTAACTAAATTTACACGACATCAATAGTCTGACCGACCGGTAAATAAATCATGGCCTTCTTGACCCCCGACCTGACACCCTTCTGCCGTCTAAAAGTTACCACCTTGGAAGGAAGGTTTATTATCCTAACCTTAAGAGGCTTAACTTTAAAATCCTTTTCAAACGCCTTTTTAATTTCTATTTTTCCGGCCCAGGCAGGAACCTCAAAAGTATAAACAGGATACTTGTTACCAGACAAGTAAGTAGCCTTCTCGGTAATACGAGGTTTTTTTAGAACCAACTTTTCTTGATTAAAAATATTTCCGGTGGTAGACATGATATAGTTTAAATTTTTTCAGCAATCTTTTCTTTAACTTCACTTTTTACCCGACCTGCCTTTTGTCGAAGTTGAAAAATCTCAAAACAAGCCTTAGGGTCAGATATAACTACATACTCATAATTAGCTAAAGCCAAAATACTGACATCTCGAGCCTCAAAAACAGCCACTTGCGGTAAATTGCGAAAACTTTTAATAACCATTTCATTTTTCTCAGGTGTAATCAACAAAATCCTATTACCGGTTTTATATGACATCTTGACCGAATCAGTAGCTTTAGCCAGCGCCTCTACACACTGTTGGGCCAATTTGGTTTTGGGATTTGAAAAAAGAAGACTATCAATAAAAAAGACTTTTCCAGCTAGATATTTGTTAGATAACAACGTAAAGAAAGCCTTAGACTTAACTTTTTTATTAATCTTCTGACTATAATCACGCAACAGAGTTGGTCCATGTGTCACACCCCCACCAACCCAAATAGGTGAACGAGATGATCCATGCCTGGCTCGCCCGGTACCTTTTTGACGCCAAGGTTTCTTGCCTCCACCTGAGACAACCGAACGATCTTTGGCATAAGCACTGTTCTGACGATTATTAGCCGAAACAGCAGTTACTACTTGATGAACCAGATCAGCATTCCAAGGTAAAGCAAAAAAACTCTCCGGTAATTTTATCTTAGCGGTAGCCTGACCATCTTGATTGTAAACTTCTGCTTCTTTCATAAAACTCCTTTATTACTAACATCTTCCGATTAAAAGGGCAAATTACTTAATGCCGGTTATGGTAATCAATGTTCCCGGACTACCGGGGACAGCCCCGGAAACAAAAATTTCTCCAGTTTGAGGATTAATATCAGTCACTTTAAGATTCTTAACCGTAACCAAATCATGCCCCATACGACCGGCCATTTTTTTACCAGGAAAGACTCTTTGAGGGCCGGTAGAACCAATAGAACCGGGTTCTCTTTCTGAGTGTTTTTGACCATGAGATCTTGGACCACCAGAGAAACCATGCCTTTTTACCACCCCCTGGAAACCTTTACCTTTTGATAAACCGGAAACTCTGATCTTGTCACCTAAAGCAAAAGCCGACAAATCAATAGTTTGACCAACTTTGAATTTAGCGATTTCTTCTGCCGGCAATCTAAACTCTCTTAGATACCTAAAAGGAGTTGATCCTTCTTTTTCAGCCAGGGCTTGTTTCATATGACCAACTAATGACTTAGAGACATTTTTAGGATTTTTAGCACCGAAACCAACCTGAATAGCATCGTAACCATCCGTCTTCTCATTTTTTATTTGAGTGACCACTAAATCACCTGCCTGAATAACAGTTCCGGGTATTGCCCTACCTTCTTCGGTAAAAATTTGGGCCATTCCTTTTTTTATGCCAATAGCGAATTTCATATTACTTTACAACAACCGAACTTACATCATTTTGACATCAATATTGACACCAGAAGGCAAATTCAAATTGGTTAAACTTTCAACGATTTTAGGATTAGGATTCAAGATATCAATTAATCTTTTATGGACCCTCATCTCAAACTGTTCTCGCGAATTCTTATCAATAAAAGAACTGCGATTAACGGTATATTTCTTTATTTCTGTCGGTAAAGGAATCGGGCCGGCCACTACAGCCTCATAACGATAAGCGGTATCAATGATTTGTTTGACGCTAACATCAAGGACCTTATTTTCATAGGCTGAAACCCTGATACGTAATTTTTCAAATGATCCAGAGTCTTTACCGGCTTTAGCTGATTGTGTTTTGGTGGCCATTTAACTTAAATTTAAGCTGTAATTTTCGTTACCACACCAGCACCAACGGTCCTACCTCCTTCACGAATAGCAAATCTTTGTTTTTCTTCCAAAGCAACCGGAGAAACCAACTTTACTTTAAAGGTAACGGTATCACCAGGCATAACCATTTTTACATCTTCAGCCAAAGTTACCTCACCGGTTACATCTGTTGTTCTGATGTAAAATTGAGGCTTATAACCGGTAAAGAAAGGAGTGTGTCTTCCACCTTCTTCTTTGGATAGAATATATACCTCAGCTTCAAAATCAGTGTGAGGAGTAACACTACCAGGCTTAGCCAAAACTTGACCTCTGGTAATATCATCTTTCTTCATACCTCTAAGCAAAATACCGGCATTATCACCAGCCATACCTTCGTCCAAAGATTTGTTAAACATTTCTACTCCTGTAACGGTAGTTTTAGCGGTATCCTTGATTCCCACAATCTCAATTTCTTCACCCACTTTTACTACACCCCTTTCAATTCTACCGGTAACCACAGTTCCTCTACCTTCAATAGAGAAAATATCTTCTACCGGCATCAAGAAAGGCTTATCAGTCTCACGAATCGGTTCTGGAATATATTCATCCAAAGCATCCATCAATTCCAAAACTTTCTTAACATATTCATCATCAGCACTGGTGGCCTCCAAAGCTTTTAGGCCTGATCCTCTAATAATAGGAGCATTTTTACCGTCATACTCATACTTATCAAGCAAATCTCTAACTTCCTCTTCTACCAAATCAATCAATTCGGGATCATCAACCATATCCACCTTATTTAAGAAGACAACGATTTTTGGCACACCCACCTGGCGGGCCAAGAGAACGTGTTCGCGTGTTTGAGGCATTAGACCATCAGTAGCAGCTACTACCAAAATAGCACCGTCCATTTGAGCGGCACCGGTGATCATATTTTTGATATAATCGGCGTGTCCCGGAGCATCAATATGAGCATAATGCCTTTTATCGGTTTCATACTCTTGATGAGAAAGAGCAATGGTAATACCACGCTGCTTTTCCTCCGGAGCATTGTCAATATCATCCACCTTCTTCATTTTTACCGTCTTACCGGCCAAATGAAGAGAGTTTAGGATACCTGCTGTTAATGTGGTTTTGCCGTGGTCAACGTGGCCGATAGTACCGACATTGACATGAGGCTTGGATCGATCAAATTTTGATTCTGCCATATTATCTTATAAATTAACTACTAATATTATTTTAAACACTAAAAAACACGCGAAAAGCGTAAGCGTATGATAACAGAATAAAAAAGGCCGTCAAGTAAAATAACCCTTATCTAACCCGAGAACAGGAGTTTTGAGCCTGATTTACACACCGACCTGCCCGATCCTCACAATTTACCAAATATCTTTCATAAGATCGCACCCTATTATCATACTGTCTTTGGCAAGCTCCATACCTAACTTCAACAAAATTAGAACAAGCCCCGCCCAGAATATTTCCTATCAACCTGACAACAGGGGCCCTGTTTTGACTATTAGAAACAATATTTTGACAACGGGAAAAAGTTGCCGTGTAAACTTGGTCACAACTTGAAACCGGCTCATCTCTGCCGGCCACACAAGAATTAAACCCTTCAGTACAATCAGCCAGCTGGTTTTCAAGACAAACCAAGCGGGGGTCATTCTCTGCGTCATCAACATCAGGAGATCCATTGTTAATAGACTCTTCTTCGCCCCCTAAATTCCCATTTTCATCTTGATCTATAACACCAGACTCATTTTCCTCAGGTAATAAATTTTCTTCTGGCTGAGGCAATACCGGCTGAGTTTCTTGTGTTGGAGGTGGTACAATTTCCTCTTCCGGAAAGACAATCAACTCATTTATTCTTAATAAATTTCTCAGATCAAGCAAATCAGACAAATCTCCTTGCAATAAGAGCTCTGACAAATTAAATCTCCTGGCATCTCTCAACAAAGCATCCAGATAAAAGACCGCCAGATCACTGTTTTCCTTGGCTTCTAAAGCAAAACCCAAAGCATCATCAAAAAGTTGTTCGTTATAAAGCAAAACAGCCTGATCAAGTAAAATATAAGATTCTTCTACTTTTATCTTTATTTCAGGCACTGATACCACCAAATCATCATTCTGACCATTGCCTAATTGCAAATTTTCAAGTAACTGAAGACGAACATTTATTCTTTCCAAATTTTGTTCTGTCTCTTCAATTAAAGAAAGAACCTCTTCTGCCGAAGCAAAAGAGATAGAGAAAAAACTGAAGAAAAACAAAGGGATTAAAAACAAAATCCAGTATTTATACATACTTTGTATTATACACTATGTAATCTTGGAAGTCAGTCCTCTAAAACCGAATTTAAGCTTTTCTGCTTTCAATTATGTTTTGAGCGACATTAGGCGGAACAATAGCATACTGCCAGAATTCCATAGTAAAGGTTCCTCTTCCTTCAGTCATAGAACGTAAAGTGGTTACAAAACCAAACATCTCCGATAAAGGAACTTTTAATTTCACAGTTTTTAAATTACCACCTCTATCTTCCATACTTTCAACCTGCCCACGGCGAGAACTAAGATAACCGGTAACATCACCCATAAACTGTTCCGGGACTATAACCTCAACTTTCATTATCGGCTCTAAAATCACCGGCTTGGCTCTTTTCGCTGCTTCTTGAAAAGCCATAGAGCCAGCCAATTTGAAAGCCATTTCAGAAGAGTCAACATCATGATAAGAACCGAAGAACAACTCACAAGAAACATCCACCATTGTAAAACCGGCCACAACTCCTCTGGACATACCCTCCTTAACTCCCTTTTCTACAGCTGGAATAAATTCTTGAGGAATAATACCACCCTTAATGGAGTTGATAAATTCAAAATGCTCATCCCGATTAATATTCTTGGCCACCTTTGCTTCAGGATCAATATTTTTATCTAAAGGTTTAACTTTCAACTTCACATGACCGTACTGACCTCGTCCTCCAGACTGTTTAATGTACTTGTGCTCAGCTTCTGCTTCAGTGGTCACTGTTTCTTTATAAGCCACTTGAGGATTACCGACACTAGCTTCCACAGAAAACTCTCTCTTCATACGATCAACAATAATATCCAAGTGAAGCTCCCCCATACCGGAAATAATAGTCTCAAAAGTTTCCGGATCAGATTCCACTCTAAAAGTAGGGTCTTCATCTGATAATTTACGCAAAGCAATACCCATTTTCTCTTGATCAGCCTTGGTTTTTGGTTCAATTCGGAGAGATACCACCGGCTCTGGGAAATCTATTTTTCCAAGAATTATCGGGTCACCATCAGAACACAGAGTATCGGAAGTCTTGGTGTTTTTTAAGCCAACAATAGCTGCTATTTCACCGGCATAAACAGTTTTTACTTCTTCCCTATGATTGGCGTGCATTCTTACAATTCGGCCAATTCTTTCTTTGTCACCGTTAGTGGAGTTATAAACATAAGAACCGGACTCCAATACTCCGGAATAAACTCTGACATAAGTTAATTGACCGACAAAAGGATCAGACTGCAATTTAAAAGCCAGAGCGGCCAAAGGGGCATCATCAGAAGCCTCACGACTTATTTCTTCTCCGGTTTTAGGATCAAGACCCAAAATAGGTGGAACATCAACCGGTGATGGCAAATAATCCAACACTCCGTCCAAAACCAACTGCACCCCCTTGTTTTTAAGAGCAGAACCACAAAAAACAGGCACTATTTCATTAGCAATGGTTGTTTTCCTTAAAACTTTTTTCAAAACATCTATTTCCGGTTCTTTACCCTCCAGATAATCATTCATCAAATTTTCATCATGTTCTACAATTTTTTCTATTAGCATTTGCCTATATTTCAAAGCATCGGCTTTAAGGTCTTCAGGGATATCTATCTCTTTTATCTCGTTACCCATATTACCTTCAAAGTGATAACCTTTCATTTTAAGCAAATCAATTACTCCTTCATGAGCATCATCTTCTCCAATTGGTATCTGAACTCTGACCGCCTTTTTAGTCAAACGATCAAGAATAGTCTGAAACGAACGGTCAAAGCTGGCTCCCATTCTATCCAACTTGTTGATGAAACAAATTCTGGGAACGGCATATTTATCGGCTTGTCGCCAAACGGTTTCAGACTGAGGTTCTACCCCGGCCACTCCATCAAAAACCACCACTCCACCGTCCAAAACTTTCAAAGAACGCTCTACCTCAGCAGTAAAATCAACGTGGCCAGGAGTATCAATAATATTAATTCTATGTTTTTTGTCTCCGTTGTTTCTATCCTCGGTCGGGGTCCAAAAAGCAGTAGTAGCAGCAGAAGTGATGGTAATACCTCTTTCTCTTTCTTGTTCCATCCAGTCCATAGTAGCTTCACCTTCGTGAACTTCTCCTATCTTATGAGAAACACCGGTGTAATAAAGAATACGCTCGGTAGTAGTCGTCTTACCGGCATCAATATGAGCGATAATACCAATGTTTCTTACTTTTTCTAAGGGGTAATCTCTAGCCATAAATTTAAATTAATTATTTCCTGCCGGACCAAGCAAAATGAGCAAAAGCTCTGTTGGCTTCAGCCATTTTATGAACATTTTCTCTTTTCTTTACCGCTTCACCTTCGTTTTTACTGGCCAACACCAATTCATCAGCCAATCGAGATTCCATGGCTTTGCCTTTTTTACCCTTAGCTGTGGCAATCAACCAACGAAAAGCTAAAGACAATTGCCTTTCCGGTCTAACTTCATGAGGCACCTGATAATTGGCCCCTCCAATCCGACGTGACCTTACTTCTATTTGAGGTGATACATTCTTAATAGCCGTCTCAAAAACCTCTAAAGCCGGTTTTTTGGTCTTATTTTCAATTTCACCAAAAGCACCATAAACTATCTTTCGAGCGGTATTTTTCTTACCCCTTTCCATTATGTAATTAATCAATTTTTCTACCTTGACCGAATCATGAATCAAATCAGGCGAAATCTGATGTTTGGTTTTTATTTTTCTACGCATATATAAAAATACTAACTAGCTTTAGGTTTCTTGGCTCCATACAAACTACGACCCTTTTTACGGTTCTGTACTCCGGCAGTATCCAAAACACCCCTGACAATAGTATAACGAACACCCGGTAAGTCTTTAACTCTACCCCCTCTTAATAAAACAACAGAGTGTTCTTGCAGATTATGCCCCATACCCGGAATATAGGCGGTAACTTCCATACCATTGGTTAGTTTTACTCTGGCAATCTTACGCAAAGCCGAGTTTGGCTTTTTAGGGGTAGTGGTTTTTACCTGCAGACAAACACCCCTTTTAAAGGGTGAGGAATAAAAAATGGGCTTATTTTTCAAAGTATTAAAACCACGAGCCAAAGCAACAGCCTTTGACTTCTTAACTATCTTTTTTCTATTTTTTCTAACCAATTGATTGATTGTCGGCATAACAGGGATACTTTAATACAAGTTATTCAAAAATGCAAATATTTACAACGATTTTTTACCAGTTTACAGACCAACTCCCACCAAAATAGACAGCACCAGATTTAAAATTGGCAAAATCAATGTCCCAGCAAGAAGCAACAAGACAATAATCAATACCAATTGATACTGAACCATTAAGTTTTCAACATATTTAAATCGGTAGGGCAAAAGGGCAAATAAAACCTTAGAGCCATCAAGAGGCGGAATAGGAAAAAGATTAAAAATAGCCAAAATAACATTAATTATCACTATCTGAAGTGCAAAAACCCCCAAACCTGAGCTCAAATCAAAAGACGGCACAAAGTTAATCAAAGCAGAAAAAATAAGGGCAATGATAATATTAGAAGCCGGACCGGCCAAAGCAACCAAAGCCGGTCCCCATTTACCACCTCTTAAGTTATAAGGATTGTAGGGCACCGGCTTCGCCCAACCAAAAAGAATTGGCGAACCGCTAATTATCAATAAAAACGGCAACAATAAAGAGCCGATCGGATCAGTATGAGGAATTGGATTCAAGGTCAACCTGCCAGCATGTTTAGCGGTCGGATCACCCAAAAAATAAGCTGACCAACCATGAGAAACCTCATGAACTACAATTGATATGATTAAAATAAGAATAAAAAATATCACCTCCATATAAAAACAAAATAAAAGACTTGCGAAAGAACCTGATTATGATAGCATACGAATTGTTATTCCGAAACTGAATAATTATGAAAATCTGTACCATCTGTCAAAAAGGTAGTCGTATGGTGGGAGGTTATTCCAACCGTGTTAGAGCTACCAAATATAATCCCATAGGGAAAAAGAGAAAAAAGCCTAATCTCCAAAAGGCTTCTTTGGTGACCGGAGAGAAGATAGACATCTGCACCAAATGCCTAAAGAAAAATCTCCACCTCACAGCAATAAAAATAATAGACTAATTAAAATGACCCTTCGGGGTCATTTTATTTGGAAAGCAATTTTATCTCTCTACCATTACTGCGAAAACCGATTGTGCCCAACTCAGCAGTGGATAAAATATTAACTCCTAATTTATCAAAAACATCCAATACTTCTTGATGGGGATGGCCATAACTATTATTATGCCCAGCTGAAATAATGCCATACTCCGGATTTACAAAACCAACAAAAATCAAATCACTGGAAGTACGAGACCCATGATGACCGGCTTTCAATACATCGGACTGAAGATAATTTCCATCCAAAGATACCAGGTATAATTCCATTTTTTTCGGGGCGTCGCCCGTAAGCATAAAAGCAGTTTGACCATAAATAAGTTTAGCAATAATAGAAGCATCGTTGGGATCTAAACCGCTTACATCTCTATCAGGAAACAAAATATCCAAAAATACCTCTTGATCCAAAACCACTCTCATCCCTCTTCTGGCAACGATTCTAGTGATGGCCTTATCTTCTAAAATATTTTCTATACTCTTATAAACCACAGTCTCAACTTGGACTCCAGACTCCATAAATCCCCCAACAGAAAATCTGTCCAAAACAAAAGGTAGTCCTCCAATATGGTCAAGATCCGGATGAGTGGCAATCACCAAATCAATAGACCGATCATAAAAAGGCATCACTTCAGATAACTGACGGATCAAAGCTTTATTACGGCCGCCATCAATCAAAATCTGATTCCGGTTTGGAGCCTCAATAAAAATAGCATCACCTTGCCCGACATCTAAAAAATAAACCTTTAAGGTTCCGTCCGTAGATAAATCCCAAACTACAAACCAAACAAAAATAGTAATTAACATCAATCCACCCAATAGAAACCATTTAAACCTAATAAACATTTGCTTTAAATTATATCAAAATTTGACAAATATTTTTTAGTTGAGTACTCTATAAGAGGAAAAGTGACTCAAATAAAAGTGCAGTGAGACTTCATCGCATTTTTACTTGGGCCAAAAACAGGTCCACAACCAAGTCCTAGACAAGGAGAAGACAAGTAGTGAATACCGCGGTTTTTCTGCTTCTGGCTCTCGTAGAACCCGAAGCAGTAATGAACACCAGCTTCTACGGCGAAAAGTTCCATGGCCGGACAATGGCCAATGGTGAAATTTTCGACATGAACGCCCACACAGCAGCTCACAAAGAACTCCCCTTCGGGACGATTCTGTGGTTGCGTAATTCCAACAACGGCCGTGTCGCCCGAGTTGAAATTACCGACCGAGGCCCCTTTATCCCCGGACGACACCTTGATGTGTCAAAAGGGGTAGCTGTCCAGCTTGACTTCGTCGAGCAGGGCGTGATCAACCTGGAGATAATCTCCATTGAGCCCCCATCCTGATGGGGGCCTTTTTTCAAAACAAAAACCCCTCATAAAGAGGGGTTTTTGTTTAAAAGGCTTACAGTTCTCCTCCGGCGTCAAAACCTTGACCCCCTTGAGCTGCTTCTATTTGAGCATTAAGAAATTGAATTACTCCCGCCAAATCGGCTTGAGTTTGAAAAACAACCGCCCTCAATTGGTAAACAGTATAAGCATGCCCCACAAAGACAGCAAAAATAATTCCTAAAACAAAAGCGATAACCACACTCTTATTACTATGCTTAAACAACATATTCAAATTAATATTAATTACTAATTAGTACTCAGTGTAACAAAAAATAAACATCAAACCAAGGTCACCTGTCCCCAAACATATTATAAGGCTTGATATCTTTAGACTTAATAGTCACCCAATAAACCAGCCCTCCGTAGAATAAAAACACCAACCATAAAGGAGTGTTAATAAAAGTCAAAGTGGCAAAGGGGACAGAAGCAAAAAATAAAACCACCAGCACCATATAATGAAGCGTCCCATATGCCAATAGAGACAATAAGAAAGCTAGGGGATAAAAAATAAAGAAAAACACCCCAGCTAAAAAAGACAAGAGCATCGCCAAAGGCACAATCGGTAAAATTAAAAAATTAACCATTACCGAAACCAAAGACAATTCTCCCACTTTATACAAAAGCCAAGGGAGAACTGAAACCTGAGCAGCTAAAGTCGTAGCTGTTAATTCTCGGACCTGGAAAATACTTGGTAGAAAAAACAAAAATCTATCCATTAATGGAACCAAATAAATCAAACCGAGAGTGGCAATAAAAGAAAGTTGAAAGCCAATATCATAAACCAAGATCATTGGACTATGAATAATCATTATGACCCCGGCCCACAATAAAGCTAAACTAACGTTATAAATCCTCCCAAAAGCCAAAGCCACAAGAGCCAATAAGGCCATAATACTGGAGCGAACCACTGTTGGCCCGTCACCAACCAAAAGGGCAAATAAAACAATACCAAAACCGGAAAAAAATAAAGCCCATTTTCTGGGTAAAAAAGACATTATAAACATAATAAAAACGGCCACCACTGTAACGTTATAACCCGACAAAACAACAATATGAATAATTCCGGTTCGCCGTAAATCAACTTCAAAATCTCTTCCTAAAGCATCCTTGACCCCTAAAAGAATCCCGCCCGCCAAAGCCGAATGAGGCTCTGGCAACATTTTACTCAAAGCAGAAATAAAATTGTCTTTTACTCCAAAAAGAAAACCGATCACAGAAAAAATTTCTGCTCTTTTATGCTCTTCAACCGAAGCCCAAACAAGCTGATAGCGAATATGTCTGGCCAGTAAATATTTCTCATAAGAAAACTCCTTACCCAGATCAGTCAAAAAATCACTCGGTCTTTGCAAAATTCCGGCTACAGAAACAATATCTCCGTATGACACATCGGTATAAACAGGTAGAGTGACCATAACCCTTGTCTCTCCATCTTCTAAGAGTATAACAACACGCAAGGTACTATCTCCATAATCAGGTGAGGTTATAATCTTCCCCGCCAAAACAACTCTTTCACCAATTGCAGATTCCAACTCCGGTGAAATTGGAGTTATAGAAGTCTCAAAACGCCAAACTCCCAAAGCTAAACCCAAACACATCAAGGCTATCCCCCAAATAAGCCTGTTATTAAACATCCAGCCAACAATAAAAATTATTCCAAACAATAAAAAAGCCAAAACAACAAAAGCTGAACCAAAAGTGATAAATGAAGCCCAAAAAATACCGGCTATTAAGCCGGATATTAAACAATATATATATTTCATCTTTTTAAAGTTAGGCCGCTTTTTTTCTTTCTCCTTCTTTTATTAGCTGATCCAAAATCTGCCTGGCCCAAGCGGTTTGAGGAATGCCATCGTTGGGTATCTCACCTCTTTTCATGGCCTCTCTTCTAGCCATATGCTCTTCAGCTGCTTTTATCAACTCTTCTAAATCTTCAATCGGAGCATCTAAAATATTATTAGGATTACCACTTAAAAACTTCCAGAGCTTCTCTCTTCTCTCAATCTCTCCGTGTTTTGATTCGGACAAAGATTCATCAAGCTCTCTTTCCGCCGAACGACCACCAAATTTATCAAAATTTTCCATAGGTGAATTATAACAAACTACCATTGACGAAACCAGATTCATCCATGGCTTTGTTGGCTAAATCATCAGCTAACTTGTTTTTTTCTCTCGGTATATGCTCTATGTTCAGGCGGGGAAAATCTTTGACTCGCAAATTCCAAATTTTAATAAAAAGAGGTATAAGCTTTTCTTCTTTCAATTGATATTGTCCCAACAACTGTTTGGTCACCAGCTCGCTATCCAAACGCAACTCCACAAGCAAGTCTTTTAGTTTGTCTTTTGGAAAATTTTTCTTAATCAATTCCAAGCCAAAAATTACCGCCAAATACTCAGCCTCATTGTTGGTCACGACACCCAAAGATTTATGACCCCTCATCATAACCTCTCCCGTTTCACTCAACACAACCGCTCCGGCTCCGGCGACACCGGGATTTCCCCTGGAACCGCCATCGGTATATAAAAAGATTTTAGTCATCTTTGTCATCATACCTTATTTAAGAGACAATCTCCAAATCAACTATTCTCAGCCTCTCCTCTTTTTTAAAACCAAAATATGACTCTTCTAAATGAGCCAAAAGATTTATCTTAATCCCCGGTCTCAAAATTGATTTTCCAAAACGATGAATTTCAACCTCTCCTTGAACCGCCTTTTGGCAAGAAAAAAAAGCAATGGCCTTGACCAAAGAACCGTTAGAAGATTTAAAAATAAGCTCCAAATGGGTCCCCTCTGAACCAAAACTCTTAACCCCTTCAATTACAAGTTGCCTAAACAAAAAGACCGGCTTAGGATTACCGACACCAAAAGGAGCTAATTTACCCACCCGCCGGAAAAGGTCACTGGATAAATCATCCAAAGATAACTCCTCATCAAAAGTAATTATCTCAGACTCAACTCCATTAGAGATAAAGTCATAAACCTGATTTAATCTTTCAATCATTAGGTCTAATTTTCCGGGTAATATCGAAAATCCTCCCGCTTCAACATGTCCACCAAAGTCTAAAAATAAATCTCCCCCATGAGCCTCTTTCATTAACTCTACCAAATTAACCGATCCATCAGACCGACAAGAACCTTTTATCTCACCATGACCGTTTTTTGCCCACACAAAAAAGACTCGCTTAAACTTCTCAGACAAACGAGAGGCAGCCAAACCTAAGACCCCAATAGACCAATTTTCTTCACCACAGACCACCACCGATGGTAAATCTTTCCCCTCAAACCGAGCGGTAACCTCTGACAGGATTTCCTCAACAAATCTTTTTCTGTCTTTGTTTTGTTTTTCAAGGTTTTTAGCCAGCTTATCAGCCTCTGATTCATTATCAGCCATCAAAAGAAGATAGGCCTCAGAAGCATGGGTCATCCTGCCGGCGGAATTAATTCTTGGCCCGATCATAAAACCAATATCATCTTCTGTTAAAAAACTAGATTTCAACTTTAACAAGTCAAACAAGCGCAATAACCCCAAACGCCTAGTCTTACGTAAAACTTTTAAACCAAAATAAACCAAAGCCCGATTTTCATCCACCAACGGCACCATATCACTGACTGTAGCAATAGCCACCAAATCCAAAAGCCATTTTTCCTGACCGGCAGAAATATTAAAGTCCGGACAACGACATAGAGCTGACGCCAATTTGAAAGCCACCCCCGCTCCAGCCAACATTTTATCCGGATAAAGACAATCTCTCTGTTTAGGATTAACAATGGCCAAAGCTTTGGGTAATTCACTCGGAACTAAATGATGATCAGTAATAATCACATCAATATTGTACTTATTGGCATAATCAACCTCATCAACAGCTGTTATGCCGCAATCAACCGTTATAATAAGCTCAACCTCTTCTTTTACAAAACGTTCAACAGCCTTAATACTTAAACCATAAGCTTCTTTATGCCGATCGGGTATATAAACCGAAAAATTATCAAAACCAATCATTCTGAAAAACTCAGCCAAAATAACGCTGGCCGGCACCCCATCAGCGTCATAATCTCCAAAAATAACTATTTTTTGATTTTTTCTAACAGCCTGAACAATTCTGGGAACCGCCACACTTATCCCCTTGAGCAAATAAGGGTCGTACAAATCTCTCTCATAGTCAGGCTTAAGAAATTTATCAACTTTGATTTGATTATCTACACCTCTAGCTAAAAGTAGTTTACCAATCAAAGGATCGGTGTGTAGTTGGTCGGTTTTACTTGAAAAATTAACCAACCTATAGGGAGTCCAATTCTGATTCATAGAAACCATTATACATTATCAACCCAACTGGTATAATCACAGAGATGTCTGATTGTATATTTTGCCAAATTGTAGCCAAAAAATTACCGGCTCATATTATTTATGAAGATGATAAATCTCTGGCTTTTTTGGATATCAATCCCAACACTCCGGGGCACGCTCTTCTGATACCCAAAGAACATTATCAAGACCTATTTGAAACACCCGACGAAAACTTATCCTTGTGGCTATCAACAGCTAAAAAATTAGCCAAGGGTATAAAACAAGGAGTCAGGGCAGAGGGCATAAATCTGGCTATGAATAACGGGAGAGTGGCTGGACAAATAATAGACCATGCCCATCTTCATATCATTCCTCGCTTTCCAAATGACAATCTCAAACACTGGCCAGCCATAAAAACAAATAATGAAGAACTCTCTGCTATAAAAAATACGATCATTGAAGCCCTAAAAAACTAAATCCCCCTTCGGGGGTTTTAGTTTTCGGGTCTCGTCAATGTTGCCATTGAATTAGAATAAGAGTTCCACGCTTGTTTTAAAGTGGTGTCTTTGATTGAGGCTCATAACACTCAAGTACGAAAGACTCCTATATATATTTTGAAAGTTGGAACTACTTAGTTCAACGAGACCACCTGATATAATCATCCACCTGATAATTATTATTGTCAATATGGCAAACAATCAAAAAGAGAGGACAAAGAGTGGATTAAAAGTGGAAAAGTCCAAATTAGCTGTTTATAAAGCGGTGACAAAAAAATAGGCTTTATCTAAAAAATATTGTTAACTAAGACTCTTTTTTTCTAAACATTTGGCACAGCGACAACCGTGAGGTTTTATAAACTCATCATAATATTCTTTACCGTAATCATAACCTAGCTCTTCCCCTGTTTTTATATTTCTACGAGCAAAAACAAATACTTTTCCTTTTATAATATCCGTCTCACAATTTGGCCGACAAGAATGGTTTATATAACGAGCAATATTTTTTCTATCACTACCATCAATAGTTTTTCTGGAATTAATATCAAACAAATATCGCCCTCCGCGACGATCGGCCTCAGAACTGGAAATGACTTCACCAAAATATTCAATTACCAGACTGCCTTTTTTAATTGGTTCTTCAGCAAAAAGACCCAGGCCAGCCGCACTGCGACCAACCCTTAATTTAGGTGGTAAGTTTTTTAAATTTCTTCTCATTACTTTAATCAGTCATCAAAACCTCAAGTCCCGGCAAGGTGCCGGTAGCCAAATATTCAAGCATAGCTCCGCCAGCCGTAGACACGAAACCAAAATCATCAGCCAAATTTAAAGACTCTATAGCACTCACGGTATCCCCCCCTCCGACCACAGAATAGGCCTCGGAAGAAGCGACCGCCAAGGCTATCTGCCTAGTAGCCTGATCATAACCATTTTCAAAGTGACCCAAGGGTCCATTCCATAATATAGTCTTAGCTCCCGGTAAAACAGATGAGATCTTCTCTACTGTCTGTGGTCCGGCATCATAGATAATATCATCTGGTTTTATTTCAGCCAAAGTTTTTATAACCTGACCATCTTCCCCTTGCACCACCACATCTTCCGGCACCACGATTTTAGAATTATTAATTAAAGTAGAGAGTCTCATATCTTCATCATCCATCAAAGACTTACCTATTTCATATCCTTGTAACGAAAAAAGAGGATGAGCCAAAGCCCCGACAACAAATATCTGTTCGGCCACCGATAAATACTTTTCAACCAAAGGTAATTTAGTGGAAAATTTAGCCCCTCCTAAAATAAGGATTAAAGGTTTTTCTGGCTCTAATATCTTATTAAGATGTTCATATTCGTCAGCCAGCAATAAACCGGCATAAGATGGCAAATATTTAGGCAGAGAGACAATTGAGGCATGACTTCGATGAGAAGCAGAAAAAGCATCATTGACATAGATATCACCCCAAGAAGCAATTTGGCCAGCCAGCTTATCATCATTTGCTTCTTCTCCCGGCAGTTGACGCAAATTTTCCAAAACTAAAATTTCATTATCAAAATCTTTCCCCTTCATCATCTCATCAAAGGTCACCAAAGAGACAGGCAGGATTTCAGACAAAAAAGATACTACTGGCGACAAACTGGCTGTCTTGTCACCCAAATGACTCATGATTATAATTTTGGCACCTCTTTCTCTCAGAAATTCAATAGTCGGTAAACTACGCCTCAGACGATAATCACCGGACACTTGGTCGCTCTTAATCGGAACATTGAAATCTGCTCGCAGTAAAACCCTTTTACCAACCAATTCAGACTCGGGTAAATCTTTCAACAATCTAATCATTTTACCGACTCAGCTATCTTAACAATTTGACCGAATTTTTCCCCATCCAAAGAAGTTCGTCCGATCAAAAGACCATTAGCTTCACCTAAACTCAAAAAACCCAAAGCATTTTTTTCATTGACGGACCCGCCATACAAAATCGGGATTTTAAGAGCCGTCTCTTTGCCGGCCAGTTTGGCAATTATTTTTTTAATAAACAAAGCATTGTGTAAAAAGTTTTCTGGTGTATCTACACTTTTGGCCGCAACCCCAATCGCCCAAACCGGCTCATAAGCAATAATAATCTTAGAAAAATCTTTTTTATTAATCCTGGATAATCCTTCTGTCAATTGCAGTCTTAACTCTTCCAAATAAAGTCCTTGACTATCTCTTTTCTTTTCTCCCACACACAAAATTACTTTCAAACCCGCCTTAAGAGAAGCTTTGACCTTCTCATTTATCATTTCATTGCTATCTCCTCTTTCTCTGACTTCCGAATGCCCTAAAATAACATAACTACAACCACTATACTTAAGCAAAGCCGGATTAACAGCTCCCGTAAAAGCACCGAAATCTACAACCTGACAATCTTGCCCGCCCAAACTTAAGGTTTTGCCTGTTTTTGTGTCAAACAAACCCAAAAAAGGATTTGGCGGGCAAATAACAATCTTAGATCTTTTTAATCCGGTAGAATATTTTTTAAGTTTAATAAAAAGAGACTTGGCTTCTCTGGGAGTTGGTGGATTAAGCTTCCAGTTGGCAACAATATATTTAGTTTTCATTGTTTGATTATAACAATTTTCTATTATTTGAAAAAACTATTGTACTTCCTTCCAACTGGAAATACTGAAACCACCGGAAGGACCGCTGGTAAAATTTAAATTACTAAGACCCGACTCATAGACAATTTCCACATTGGGAGCCATTGAAATACGGTAAGCGGTTGCCTCTTTAGCACCAGCATTATTGTTAAAATGTATAGTACCCCACTGAGCATTCAATATTACCGTATCAACATTATTTCTTATCTCCATAGCATTATTACCATTACAATTAGTATCATTAGGACAAGCACTGGTGGTTAAAAGCAAAACAAAACTTCTAGGCTGTCCCGAACCCATAAACTGAGTGTTATTTCCCAAACTTACATATCCATCGGCTATCATAATTCCGCCGGCTGAACCATAATCAGGGCTTAAACTGACATTAACATTATTTCCTGTGGTAATACGGCCGGTAACCCAAATATTACCCTCTATTATTAAATTATGCCCACCCGGAATATGAAGATTGCCGTCTATTTTGACAGGGCCCAAGAAAGAATTTGAACCCTCGGGGGTGTAATTACCTTCAATAAGATTACCCTCTGCCGCTGTCTGCTTCCAAGAATCTATAT
>JBJHBV010000001.1:35336-53803 GCA_050485705.1 Candidatus Vogelbacteria bacterium | reverse complement strand
GTTTTAGATAAAGGATTTGAAACCAGCTTCCCTCCACAAATAGAAAAAGAAGCTCAAGAATTAAAGAAAAATTTCAAAGCTGACTTAGAAACAGAAAGTAAAAAAAGAAAAGACTTTCGCAATATAACCACCCTCACCATAGATCCGACAGATGCCAAAGATTTTGATGATGCTATTTCACTACGCAAACTAAAAGAAAATCTATATGAAGTAGGAGTACATATAGCCGATGTCTCCCACTATGTAAAACCGGGAACAAATTTAGACAAAGAAGCAGCCAAAAGAGGAACCTCAGTCTACTTAGTAGACCGGACTATACCCATGTTGCCGGAAGTACTTTCTAATGATATCTGCAGTTTAAGACCCAACGAAGACCGCTTAGCTTTTTCTGCTGTTTTTGAAATGGATGAAAAAGGGAAAATACATAAAGAATGGTACGGGAAAACCATTATTCACTCTGACAGACGTTTAACTTACGAAGAAGGTCAAGAAGTTTTAGATGGAAAACGTCCGGAATTTCAAGAAGAACTAACTGTACTTAATCAATTGGCCTACAAATTAAGAGAAGAGAAAACAAAGAATGGGGCTATCAGTTTTGAAGACACTGAAGTAAAATTTGTCCTAGATGATAAGGGTCGGCCCATAGATATTATTCTTAAAGAAAGAACTGATATTCACAAACTTATAGAAGACTTTATGCTCTTAGCCAACAAAAAAGTGGCTGAGTATGCAAGTAAAATTAACAAAAACCAAGACCACACTTTTGTTTACAGAATTCATGATCTACCGGACATAGAAAAACTAAGTGAATTAAAAACCTTCTTACGTCCTTTTGGGTTTGATTTAAAAATAGAAGATGACCACATTTCTCAAAAAGAGCTTAATCATCTATTGGAAAAAGTAGAGAAAACTTCCCATGCTCCCATGGTCAACAAGGCAGCCATCAGAAGCATGGCCAAAGCAATTTATTCCACTAAAAACATCGGGCATTGGGGTTTAGCTTTTGAACACTATACTCATTTCACCTCTCCCATCAGACGCTATCCGGATCTTTTAGTACATCGTCTGTTAGAAAAATATCTAAACCAAGAGAAACCGAAGCAAACAGAACTAACCACTATCGCCCGTGAAATTATCCATTCTACCGATATGGAAATAAAAGCAGCCGAAGCCGAAAGAGAATCAATCAAATTGAAGCAGGTAGAATATATGAAAGAAAGAATTGGACAAACTTTCACCGGAGTCATATCCGGCGTAACCAAATGGGGTATTTTTGTAGAAGAAATAAAAACCAAAGCTGACGGAATGATTAGAATGCAGAACCTAGGTGACGACTGGTTTGAATTAGATGAGAAAAGCTACTCTATAATTGGTCAAAAAACGAAGAAAACTTTCCGATTAGGTGATGAGGTGCAATTTACCGTACTGTCAGCTGATCCTGAAAAAAGGCAACTGGACTATACTCTTATAGAAACAGAATCTAAATAATTAATGACCGCATTGCAAAAGCAATGCGGTCATGGTTAATCAACCTTGAGCCAAAGTTCCAAAGCCATCCAGTCCAAAAAGGTCAGAACAGCCGGCAAACCGAGAAGTAAGACCGTAATCAGATTTGAATTAGGCTCACTCATCAGCAATTCAAGCGGCAAAAGGTCCAGAACATAAAAGAAGGCCAGGATGGCTAGTAAATTCAAACCGTAGGCCATCGGAAAATGCTCCCAGAAATCAAAGCATCCCTTTGAGGAGATATACAGGTAAGCAGAAAAGGCCATAAAGCAACCGCAAAGAGTAAAAAACAACACGAAAAAGATGTTCACAAGCATGACCAACTCCTCCAGAGTTACATTACTACGGTTGGTTACAACATCTAGATTAAGTACTAACAAAAAAACAATAACCAAGCAAGACTACTTTGCATAGCTCTCAGCCTGATCAAATTTAATAGACAAAAGCTTGGAAATACCATCAGATCCCATGGTCACACCATAAAGAATCCCAGCTCTAGACATTGTCTCTCTGTTATGAGTAATTAAAATAAGTTGAGACCTTTTAGAAAGATTTTCAATCATATCACCATATTTTCTGGAATTAGCCTCGTCTAAAGCCGCATCTGTTTCATCTAAAATAAGGAAAGGTGGCGGATTGACCTGAGACATAGCAAACAAAAGAGCAATAGAGGTTAAGGCTCTTTCTCCCCCAGACAACATTTCCAAACCTTTAATCTTTTTTCTGGGCAAACTGACACCAATATCAATTCCCTCCTCTGGTTCTTCAACCATAACCAACTCACCACTTTCGTCAGTATACAACTCATTAGACCTTTTCTTCCTGTTATCAAACACTACCTTTAAACTAGCTGTACCGCCACCAAACATTAAAGAAAAATAATTCCCAAATTCTTTGTTTATTCTATCAATTCCTTCTTTGAATTCAGCGTTTAATTTAGTTTCTAAATCAGTCATCACTTGACGCAAACCTGAAGCCCCTTCGTGAAGATCTAATAATTCATTCTTCAAAAATTCATCTCTGGCCGTTGCCTCTTTATACTCCTCCATCACATCGGCTCCATCTAAGCCCATATCTTCTAGACGAATTTTCAATCTCTCTATTTGTTTGCGCCTATCTTCCTGAGCTCCTCTTGGCTCATCTAAATTTTCAATTCCGGAAACTAGAGCTTTGTAACGCACAATTTCATGGTCAACCAAGACTTGAGCTTCAGCCAATTCTCTCTTAAACTCTGCTTCTTCAACCGACAGTTTATCTAAATTAGAAGCGATGACTTCAAGTTCTGATTGTAATGCACTTTGTTTAGCCATCAACTCATATAGACGACGCTCATCACCGATTGTCTTATCTTGCTCAACCTTAATCTCCTCTTGAATAGCAACAATAGCCTCAGTTAAGTTTTTGATCTCAGAATCATAACCCACCATTTGACTATAAAGATTTTGCAACTGATTTTCCAAGTCTTTTAATTCTTCTGTTTTTTGATTGTTATTACTTACTGAAACTTGATAGTGTTTAATAAAATCAAAAACAGTTTGTCTGATTTCAAATAAAATACTTTTCAAAAAGTTAAAGTCCTGAGAGTCTTCAATCTGCCTTACTTTAGCATCAACCTCTCCGGCTAGATTTTCTACATCCCGCAATCTGACATTAACCTCTGGCTCATTGTTGTGATCAAACTGTTCTTTTTTAATTTCAATCAATCCTTCCAGGCGACCAATAGAGCGTGAAATATCTTCTCTTTTTGAGTTTATTTCTCTTTTTTGTTTTTCCAGATCATCAAGTTTTAATCTCAATTCATTGTTTTCTTTTTTATTGAGTGAATGTTGTAGTCCCGACAACTCTTCTTTCACTTTTCTAAGGTCGGATTCTGGCAACTGTTTTTTGTTTAATAAGCTTTGTTTGGTTTCTACTAAATAATGTTCTTCCCTATAAAAAAACTCCAAATATAATTGCTTCAACTCCCGACGCATCAAATCCGCCTTTTCTGCTTTTTCTACTTGTTTTTGTAAAAACTTGATATGAGGTAAAATCTCTTTCCTTAAAAGCTCCACCTGTTTTATATTATCCTCGGTCTTCTTCAGTTTCTTTTCGCTTTCATTGATTTTCCAATGATAGATTTTCAAACCTAAAGCTTCTTCAATCATCTCTCTCCTTTCTTTCAGGTTAGCATTCAAAATTCTGTCAGCTTCACCCTGACTGATAATATGATGACCGGTGGAACCCAGAGAAACATTAGACAAAAGTTCTATAATATCTTTCAGACGCACCTGACTGCCGTTTATTTCGTATTCGTTCGTTCCATCACGGTGAACCGTTCTAGTGAAAACAACTTCATCATAGTCAAGATTAAACTCTCTGCGACTATTATCAAAAGCCACCGAAACCGAAGCTCTCCCCAGACGACTAGCGGAACTACCACCATTAAAAATAAGGTCTTCTCCTCTTTTTCCTCTCAGAGATTTCAAAGACTGTTCACCCAAGACCCACCGGAAAGCCTCAGCCACATTAGATTTACCGGAACCATTTGGTCCCACCACTGCCGTAATAGAAGATTCAAAAACCAATCTGGTCTTTTTAGCAAAGGACTTAAAGCCTGTTATCTCGAGATATTTTAAACGCATAGAGAAATGATAGCACAGAGCCTGCTATATTTTAACAACTTAAGCCCAGCCCTTTTTCAACAAACCTTCTCGAGCTGCTTTTTGTTCCGCCTCTTGTTTGGAGTGACCAATACCAATAGACACCTTTTCATCTCCCACATAAAGAGCAACGGTAAAAACCTTATTATGATCAGGACCTTCCTCTTTTACAACTTCATAGTTAGGAGTAAAACCATCAACTTCTTGTGCCTTCTCTTGAAAAAAACTCTTGGCATCCAGCCACAGGTTATTGGCTACAATATCAGCCGTTTTAGGAAATAGTTTTTCAGCGATAAAATCACGAGCCCTGTCATAACCCTGATCCAAATAAATAGCTCCGATAAGAGCCTCCAGACTATCGGCTAAAATAATACTTCTAGCCCGACCACTATCTTTAGACTCACCTTTAGATAAAAGCAGATAATCGTTCATCCCCAACTCCCAAGCCGTGTCCGCCAAAGTATTAGTATTAACTAAAGCAGCCCTGTAAGATGTCATAGTCCCTTCGGTTTTATCAGGATATTCATGAAATAAATAGTCTGTTACAACTAACTCCAAAACCGCATCCCCTAAAAATTCCAAACGCTCATTATGCTCTAAACCGCTGTTTCTATTTTCATTAATATAAGACCTGTGAGTAAGAGCTTGACGCAATAAAGACAAATCGGAAAAAGTAATTCCTATTTGCTCGCAAAATTTATTCAATTTATCTTCCATAAACGGTTATTTCTTATCTTTCAAAATATTTATAGCTTTAGTGATGAAAGGTAGCACATCATCATACATATTCAAGTCCGGAACAGCGGTTAAAGGAAACCATGCAATGTCATCCAATCCCCCTTTATCTTCCGGCAATTTAATATCTTTAGGATTCAAGGCTTCAGCCAAAAAATAATTCACCTGCTTGCGAAGTTTACCTTTCTCGGGATCAGAAGCAATATATTCATTTACACCCAAGGTCTCACCCACCTCTACATCAAGATTCATTTCTTCTTTTATTTCTTTTTTAAGGCCGGACTCTTTAGGCTCATTATCTTCCAAGTGTCCTTTAGATAAAGTCCAACGGCCGAAGACATCATGAACTAAAGCTAATTCCACGCCACTTTTATCCTGACGATAAACAACGGCTCCCACCAGAGTTTCAATGGGCATTTGTTCATAAGGGATATCTTTGATTTTCTTTTTCTTGGGGATTTCATTTTTATCAGGTTCACCCATCTCCTTATAAACAGCCCCCAAAACCCCATTAACAAATCGTCCACTATTTTCTCCCCCAAAAGTCTTAGCTAGCTCTATAGCTTCATTGATAGCCACCCTGGCTGGTACCTCTTTACGATCGCCAAACAACAGCTCATAAAGACCGATTCGTAAAACATTTCGATCCACCACGGCTATTTGCTCTAAAGGCCAATCTGGAGCGGCCTTAGAAATAATATTGTCCAGCTTCTCATACTTGGCAACAACACCTAAAACCAAATTGGACACAAAAGAAACATCCTCCAAGCCTGGAGCAAATTCATCAACAATTCGATCAATAGCTTCCTCGATATTATCGGCGTTTTGTTGATCTTTAAAGTCCCATTCAAATAAGACTTGCATCGCCAAACTTCGAGATAAATGCCTATTTGCCATAGATAAAAATTTTCAAAAATCCAAAAAAACTAAACCAAAAATCCAAAAGGAAAGGATAAGAAGACTAAGCTCCGTATTTCTTTGCTTCGAGATCTTTTTCTTTTTGCTTTTTCTCCTTTTTGGAGATTTTAGCTAAAACATCCACCACTTCCTTACTGCGGTAAGAACCACAGGCCTCGCACAAACGATGACGCAAATGCTTTTGACCACAAGTGGAACACACTGAAAGACGCGGTCCGGAAACCTTATGATGACTTCGGCGATTGCCGGAGTGAGCTTTAGTGTGTCTCATTCGTACTGACATAAGGAAGAATATAACCCATATCAGTAAAAAATGCAAATAAACCTAGTCTAAAAATCTAGTAAAACTTTTGCGATGAACCGGGCAACGGCCATAACGCAATAAGGACAAATAATGTTCTCTGGTCGCATAACCCTTATGTCGATCAAAACCATATTCCGAATAAAGCTCGGATAAATTTATCATAATTTGATCACGGACAACTTTAGCTATTATTGAAGCTAGAGAAATAGCCACGACTGTCTCATCCCCTTTTATAATTGTCTCTTGATTAAAATAATCCTTCGGGGCTTTCAAATTACCGTCAAGCAAGATAAAATCTTTCTCTTTCTCAAGAGATAACTTATCCAAAACGCAAGAAACGCTTGAAGACAAAGATGAGGTTAAACCCAAATCATCTAATACCTCAACCGAAACAACATCATAATTAAAAATCAAACTACCTCTCTTATTTTCAGTTTTTATAAACTCAAACCACTCCTGTCTTTTTTGAGGGGATAAACGCTTAGAATCTCTGTCCAAAGAAACTTCTTTTAAAAAAAGGGGTGATGCGGAAACCCCGGCAACCACCAAAGGACCGGCCAAGGGCCCCCTGCCAGCCTCATCTACCCCCGCCACTAAAGTCTCTTTTTTCATAAAAACATTGTAACTCAAACAATTAAAAAATTTGCTATACTGACTACGATGTCATTTGTTCACCTCCATACCCATAGTCACTACAGCCTACTAGATGGACTATCCAAAGTGAAGGATTTAGTGACCAAAGCCAAGGAATATAATATGCCGGCTTTGGCTTTGACCGACCACGGTAGCATGTACGGTACAATTGATTTTTACAAACAATGTAAAGCAACGGGCATCAAACCCATCATTGGGGTAGAAGCCTATATGGCTGTTAGAAGCAGGCACGACAAAGAAGCCGGCATAGACAACAAACGCTATCATCTAACCCTGCTTGCTAAAAATATAACCGGTTACAAAAATCTTCTCCGTCTGGTCACCAAAGCAAACCTAGAGGGATATTATTATAAACCTCGGATGGATAAAGAATTATTAAGGGAACATTCAGAAGGTCTAATTTGTCTATCAGGTTGTCTGGGGAGCGAGCTTTCTCAAACTTTACTCAAAAAAGATTACGACAAAGCCGAAAAACTGGTGGCCGAATATCAAGAAATATTCGGTTCGGAAAATTATTTTTTAGAGATAATGCATCACCCAAAAATTGAGGGTCAATTGGAAGTAAAAAAAGATATCATTACTCTAAGTAGAAAACTAAATGTTCCCTTGGTAGCCACTCATGATTCCCATTATATAAACAAAGAAGACAATGTCGCTCATGACACCCTGATTGCCATTCAGACCAATTCCGATGTTCGCGATATGAAAATGTCCAACAAAGAAGAAGATTTTTCTTTTATTGGGCCGGAAGAAGCTAAAAAATTGTTTGCCGATACCCCAGAAGCAATAGACAACACCCTAAAGGTTGCCGAAATGTGCGAAGATATTGATCTAAAATTAGGAGAGTGGTTTTTTCCTAAGTTTGAATTACCTCCGGGAAAAACCGCCGACCAAGTCTTAGAAGAACAAACCAGAAAAGCTCTAGAAAAATATATTAAAAACAATCCAGAGAGAAAAGAAGAAGCTGAGACTAGGGTCGCCTATGAATTGGATGTCATTCAAACCAAGGGTTACTCACCCTATTTCTTAGTGGTGGGAGACCTAATCCGATTTGCTAGAGATAATAAAATATTTACCAACACCAGGGGTTCGGCTGCCGGATCGCTGGTATCTTATTTTAATAAAATAACCAACGTAGATCCCCTTTTATATAAACTGCCTTTTGAAAGATTTTTAAATAAAGATCGCCCGTCAGCCCCTGATATTGATATGGACTTTGCAGACAAAAGAAGAGATGAGGTCATAGATTATACCAAGGAAAAATACGGGGTAGAAAAAGTGGCTCAAATAGGTACTTTTGGTTCCATGTTAGCCAGGGGGGCAGTCAGAGATGTGGCGAGAGCTCTAGGATACCCATATGGTGTCGGGGACAAAATTGCCAGATTTATCCCCCTCGGCTCTCAAGGTTTTCCCATGACCATAGATAGAGCCCTAAAAGAATCTCCTGAATTAAAAGAACTATACGAAACGGATAGAGAATCACAAGAAGTCATAGACCTGGCTAAAAAGATGGAAGGTGGAGCCAGACACATTTCTGTTCACGCTGCCGGAGTAGTCATTTCACCCACTGATATCACCGACTTCGTGCCGGTTCAATATGATCCCAAAGGAGGAAAAATCATTACTCAGTATGATATGCACAGCGTAGAAGATGCCGGTTTAATTAAATTTGATTTTTTGGGTATTAGAAACCTGTCTATTCTTGAAGATTCAATCCGCCTAGTCAAAAAAACATATGATTTGGAAATTGATATAGAAAACATCCCTCTAGATGACAAAAAAGCTTTTGCTCTTTTAGCCAGAGGTGAGACCATTGGCCTTTTTCAACTAGGGGGGGCCGGGATGACTAGATGGTTAAAAGAACTAAAGCCGACCACAATCTTAGATATAAATGCAATGGTGGCTCTATACCGCCCCGGGCCGATGGAATCAATTCCTGAATATATCAAAAGAAAACACAATCCCAGCCTGGTGAAATATTTAGACGACCGAATGAAAGATATTCTTGATCAGTCTTACGGTGTAATCACTTATCAAGATGATGTGATGATGATAGCTATTAAACTGGCTGGATATACCTGGACCGAAGCGGACAAACTCCGCAAAGCAATGGGTAAAAAAATCCCAGCCGAAATGGAAGCCCAAAAAATAAAATTACTGGAAGGTCTAGAAAAAAATGGCATGACCAAGAAAAAGGCTGAGGATTTATGGAAGCTCATAGAACCTTTTGCTGCTTATGGTTTCAATAAAGCCCATGCTGCAAGCTACGGAAGAGTGGCTTACGAAACCGCCTACATGAAAGCCAATTACCCGGCAGAATTTATGACCGCTATTCTTTCCGCAGAATCGGGAGACACTGATAAAATTGCTGAGATAATAGTTGAGTGTCGCAGGATGAATATACCGGTTTTACCACCTGATATTAATGAAAGCTTTGGCGACTTCACTGTTATTAAAAGTAAAACCAAAGACAGTGATGAAATTAGATTTGGTCTTCACACTATTAAAAACCTAGGGACAGATATTGCCGATGCCATAGTGTCAGAGAGGAAGAAAAACGGACCCTACAAATCATTCACTGATTTTCTAGAAAGAGTGAAGCACTAAAATCTAAACCGCAAATCTCTAGAATCATTAATAAAAGCCGGGGCTCTGGATAGTTTCGGCGAAAGTCGAGGAGACCTGCTTCATAATATGGAAGAAGCTCTTCTTTACCACAAAGAAAGCAATCGTCCTGACAATCAAGAATCATTGTTTGGCATAATGTCTGATGCTTCCAGTATTCCTGTCTTTAAATTAAAAAAAGGAGATGAGATAGAAACAAAAGAAAAATTACGTTGGGAAAAAGAATTACTGGGTCTATACGTATCGGGTCACCCCTTGGATGTTTTTAAAGATAAGTTTTCTAAAAAAGAAAATACCATCAATCACAATAAAAATTTACCCGATGGGGCTGGAACCACTATTGGCGGTATTGTAGAAGATATCAAAACAATTTACACCAAAAAAGGAGACTTAATGGCCTTTATTCGCTTAGCTGATTATTCCGATCGTATAGATGCTGTCTGTTTTTCTGATATTTATGCTAACAACAAAGAGATTTTAGAATTAGAAAAATGCATAGCAATAAAAGGTAAAATCTCTCGTCGTAACGGAGAACCAAGCATTATCGTTGAAGCTGTAAAATTATTATAAAAAAACCCGCCCAAACCCTAAGGGTTCAAGCGGGAAATCGGAGAAAGCATGCTAGTGCTAGTGCAAGCGATAGACGAAACCGGATCCGCTATGGCTCACAAAACGATAAAGATCCCGATCAACAAGGTCGGGGGTCAAAGAGCCCTTGCGGAAGCGAACCGCCCTTTGCCCACTAAAAGCAACAATAGCCTCTAGACCATGAAGGTCCATGAATCCGTCAAGCTCCCGAGGGCAGACGGACTGCAAACTCCTGAGATCCTGATTCTCCAAATCAGGAACATCATTCAGGCAGAGACTGACCCCAAAAGGAGCCAGAATAAAGACCTCGTCCCCTTCTTGCTGTACAGCAAGATTGCTACCCATAGTCACTACCCTCTCTGGTTGTTACCTCTGAATTAAAACCAAACCTTAAATTTTTTATCATAAATATTATAAATGTCAATATCTCTAGGATCACATAATTATTTTAAAAAAGCTCTTTAAAAATTTGCATAAAAAACCTTTAGTGCTACAATACAACCGTCTTTTTCTTAAAAATAATCTCAGACAAAATGTCGGATACAATTACTGCGCAAAAAACAGAAGAAAAATTAGGAAGCATCATTAAGGTTAGCGGTCCTTTAGTGAAAGCTAAAGGTATGGGTTCAGCTAAAATGTATGAATTGGTGAAAGTTTCTGAAGAAAAGCTGATGGGAGAAATAATTGAGCTCAATGGCGACATAGCCTCTATACAGGTATATGAAGATACGGCCGGAATAGGACCCGGAGCAATAGTAGAAAGAACCGGTCGGACCATGTCAGCCGCTTTAGGTCCTGGACTTTTAGCTTCTATTTATGATGGAATTCAAAGACCTCTACAAGTTATAGAAACAAAATCCGGCACTTTTACTATCAGCCGGGGAATTGAGGCTGATGGTTTGGATCAAGAAAAAAAATGGGAATTTACTCCGACCACCAAATTGAAAGATAAGGTTATAGCGGGTGATGTTTTAGGTGAAGTAAAAGAAACAGAACTAATCACTCATAAAATAATGGTTCCCCCAGGAATAGAGGGAGAAGTAACCGATATCAAATCAGGTCAGTTCACCGTCTCTGATACCGTTGCTTTAATTACAGACAAAGATAATCAAGTTCATCAAATATCAATGACTCAATATTGGCCGATTAGACAAAGTCGCCCAATTAAAAGAAAAATCTTTCCCAACGAGCCCTTAATCTCCGGCGGAAGGTCAATTGATACTTTTTTCCCAATAGTCAAAGGTGGGGCTGGTTGTATTCCCGGACCATTTGGATCCGGAAAAACAGTTACTCAGCAATCTCTGGCTAAATATTGTGACGCTCAAGTTATTGTCTATATAGGTTGTGGAGAAAGGGGTAACGAAATGACGGAAGTATTGAACGAATTTCCTCACCTCATCGACCCCAATTCCGGTAAACCGCTTATATTAAGAACAGTGATGATCGCCAATACTTCCAATATGCCGGTGGCCGCCAGAGAGGCTTCTGTTTATACCGGCATCACTATAGCTGAATACTATCGTGATATGGGTTACAGTGTAGCTCTAATGGCAGACTCCACTTCTCGCTGGGCTGAAGCAATGAGAGAAATATCCGGTCGCTTGGAAGAAATGCCGGGTGAAGAAGGATATCCAGCTTATTTATCTTCTCGCACCTCTCAATTTTACGAAAGAGCGGGCTTGGTTGAATGCTTAGGTCAAGAAAACAGAGAAGGAGCCTTAACAGTAATTGGCGCAGTCTCACCTCCCGGTGGAGACTTATCAGAGCCGGTATCACAAGCCACCTTAAGAGTAACTAAAGTCTTTTGGGGTCTTGATGCTTCCCTATCCTATCGTAAACATTTCCCTTCAATTAACTGGCTTAATTCCTACTCATTATATATTGATAACATTAAAGATTGGTGGAAGAACAATGTAGCCCCTGATTTTGTAGAAGTTCGCAAAAAAGCAATGAATCTTTTACAAAGAGAAGCGAAACTCTTGGAAATTGTCCGTTTGGTGGGCTTAGAAGGTCTATCCGGTGAAGAAAAATTAGCTTTAGAAGTTGCAAAATCCATCCGTGAAGACTTTCTTTTCCAAAATGCTTTTGATGCCGAAGATGCTTACACTCCAATCAAAAAACAGTATGAAATCTTAAAATCAATAGTTTATATATACGACCTTACTAAGACAAAAACTGAAGAGGAAGAATTTAATTTTCAAGATTTCTTAAATTTATCAACCATTAAATCTCTCCCGAACCTTAAAAATATCTCTGCTGATAAACTTGAAGGTTTTGAAGAATTTCGTCAAAAAGCCAAAAAAGAGATTGAACAACTAAACACCAAATAAAATATGAAAACCGCCAAAGAATATAAAACTGTTTCTTCTATTGCCGGGCCACTGGTCATAGTTTCAGGGGTAGAAGGCGTGACTTACGAAGAGCTGGTTGAAGTAATGATTCCGGGAGAAAAAACTCCTCGCCTGGGTCAAGTTTTAGAGGCGGCTGAAGGCAAGGCGGTAGTTCAAATGTTTACCGAAACCAGCGGAACCCAAGTTAAAGACACTAAAGTTCGTTTTAGAGGAGAAGTAGCAAAAATAGCTCTTAGCCCTAATATGTTAGGTAGAGTTTTTTCGGGTGGGGGTGTTCCAATAGACAATGGTCCGGCAATTGTACCTGAAAAGAGTATGCCTATTTCAGGACAACCAATCAATCCTTGGAGTAGAGAATATCCAAACGACTTCATTCAAACCGGCATATCATCAATTGACGTGATGAACACTCTGGTTCGTGGGCAAAAATTACCTATCTTTTCCGGTTCCGGATTACCTCACGCCAAATTAGCAGCTCAAATTGCCAGAGGGGCCAAAGTAGCTGATGCCGATAAAAATAAATCGGGTTTCGCAATTGTTTTTGGAACTATGGGTGTAACTTTTGAAGAAGCTTCTTATTTCCAAACTGAATTTGAAAAAACCGGCGCCATAGACAGATCAGTCCTATTTTTAAATACAGCTTCCGATCCGGTAATTGAAAGAATTGCCACCCCCAGACTAGCTCTAACTTGTGCTGAATATTTAGCTTTTGAACATAATATGCACGTCTTGGTAATTTTGACCGATATGACAAATTACTGTGAGGCCTTGCGCGAAGTATCTTCAGCCCGTAATGAAGTTCCCGGACGTCGAGGCTATCCAGGGTATATGTATACTGACCTGTCCACCATTTATGAAAGAGCAGGTAGAGTAAAGGGTAAAAAGGGCAGTATTACCCAAATTCCAATTCTTTCTATGCCTGATGATGACAAGACTCACCCTATTCCCGACTTGACCGGCTATATTACTGAGGGTCAATTCATTATTTCCAGAGAACTAAACACTCAGGGTATTTACCCTCCGGTTGATGTCCAGGGTTCGCTGTCTAGACTATGGTCAGCCGGTGTTGGTGAAGGTAAAACCAGAGAAGACCACTCTAGTCTTAAAGATCAACTTTTTGCTTCTTATGCTGTCGGCAAAGAAGCACGTGATCTGGCCGTGGTACTGGGAGAATCTTCTTTATCAGAATCAGACAGAGCACATTTAGTTTTTGCCGATCGTTTTGAAAAAGAATTCATCAACCAAGACGAAAATGAAGATCGTTCTATAGTAAATTCCTTGGATTTAGGCTGGGAACTGTTAACCTTAGTGCCAAGAGAATCCTTAAAAAGAGTTAAAGCTGAAATGATAGACAAGTATATGCCTCAAAATAAAAATTATGAAAAATCTGAAAGTTAATCCCACCAGAATCAATCTTTTACGGTTAAAAAAAGAATTAAAAACAGCCGAAAAAGGTTACAAACTATTGAAAGACAAACGTGATGGTTTGATGAAAAAGTTTATGGAATTAATCGGAGACACGAAAAGACTGCGTCAAAAAGTGGAAGAAGAGTTAAGACAAAGTTTTCTCAGCTATGCGAAAGCCAGCACTTCCCTGTCCCCTAAGGTTCTAGAGACAATATTTTTGGTGCCAAATACCAAACTATCCATGACCGTAAAAACTCAATCTGTTATGTCAGTACCTATTCCCCGCTTCAGTTTAGAAAAAAGCGGTAATATATTTTGTTATGGCTACTTAGAAACCAATGGTGACTTGGATTTAAGCTTAGCTAAATTGGATAATGTCTTTCCAGACTTGGTTAAATTGGCTGAGCTGGAACAAGCCATAGAAAATTTGAGCTTAGAAATAGAAAAAACCCGCCGTCGCACCAATGCTCTAGAGCATAATATCATTCCGACACTCAAAGACTCTATTCGCTCTATCGCCATGAGACTAGAAGAACAAGCCAGAGATGCTATTGTTAGCACCATGAGAATAAAAGCCAGATTAGTAGAACAAGTTTAATATGAATGACATTGATAAAATTTTAGAAGCCGAAAAAAAGGCTCAAGAAAAAATAAACTCCGCCCAAGCGGAAGCTCTTTCCATAACAGAAAAAGTAATCCAAAATCGCCACACAAAATTAGAAGAATTAAATAGAAACTTTGAATTGAAAAAAACAAAAATTGTAAAAGAGATTACAGAAAAAATAACCGAGGAAATAAACAAACTGAAACAACAAACACAAAAAGAAATCACCGCCTTAAAACAAAAAACGGATCAAAATAAAGATTCGGCTATAAAGCTGATAATTAAATCTATCGTTCAGTAATTATGGCTATTATAGAGATGAAAAAAATTAATCTCCTCATTCATCAATCTAAGATTGATGAAGTAATGTTAGAGTTACAAAAAACAGGCGTACTAGAGATTGAAACCCCTAAAGAAACCGACCTCAAACTAGAAACTTTTAAAAAAGATGTTTATCCGGAAAACTATTCCTCAGCCAGCTTAGATCAAGCTGTATCTTTCTTACTTGGATTTTCTAAAAAACCGATTTTAAAAACAGCCATAGAAGGCATTCAAGAGATAGCCAATGAACAAAAAATAAACCGCATTGCAGGAGAATTTGACTGGCAAACAAAAGTTAAAATCATCAATGAGTTTGAATCATCTCTCAACCGTCTGGAAAATGAGGAAAAAGAAATCAGACAACAAATAAACGAGCTTAATCCTTGGGCTGATTTGAAATTAAATCTTGATGAAATTAAAGCAACAGCAAAAACAGATATTATTTTGGCCACCGGACAACATACAAATATCTCAGAATTCATCCAAGGTCATCAGAAAGACAATCTTCTGTTGGTAGATGAAATCAGTTCAAAGGCTTTACTTATCATTTGTCTTAAAGAAAAAACTTCTACTTATGAAAATTTAATCAAGACCTATGATCTTGAAAAAGTAGTTCTGCCTATATCCCCCCAAACTGCCAAACAAAGAATTGAAAGTTTGCAAAAAGATTTATTAATCATTAATCATCACCGAGAGGCTATCATTAAAGAGATTAAAGCTCTTCTTATTTATTTACCGGAATTAAAAATTTTAGCTGACTATTGGCACTGGCAAAAAACCAGTTATGAAGCCAGTCAAAACAGCTTAAAAACCAAATCAGTCATATTCCTGTCAGGCTGGGCTCCAAAAAATAAATTGGTGGAATTAGAAGAAAAAATTTCTAATATTACTGATTGGTATGAATTGAAAATAATAGAAACAGAAGAAGAACCACCGGTAGAGATAGAAAACCATCCACTTATTAAACCCTTTGAATCTATCACCAGACTCTATGGTCTACCTGGACACAAAGAAATAGATCCGACAGCTTTTTTGGCCGGTTTTTTCTTTGTATTTTTTGGATTATGTTTAACTGATGTAACTTATGGACTATTCTTAATGCTTGTGATTTTACTGTTAACTCTTTTTTATCGGTTACCCAAAGGTATCAAACCACTATTATTTCTAATTGGTTTAGGTGGGCTATCATCAGTCTTGGTTGGTTTATTTTTTGCCGGATTTGGAGGTCTAGACCCAGAAAAATTACCCCCTCTTCTGGCCAGCCTACAAGTTTTTGACCCCATCAGAAATCCTCTACCTGTCTTTTATTTTGTTTTAGTTTTAGGTTTTATTCAAATCATTTTTGGTCTAATAGTAAAGATAATAAAAGATGCCAAATTAGGTGAATTAAAATCGGGCTTATTGGATAATGGGCCATGGTTGTTGTTCTTTGCTTTTTTGTCTCTTTATATAGGTAATACTTTTAATTTAATAACCTTTGGACCGGCCGGATATCTGACCCTGGGTTCTATGGTTATTTTAGTAGCTACTCAAGGCAGAAAAGAAACAGGATTAATCAAAAAATCAGCTGTTGGAGTATTGAGTCTCTATAACATCGTTGGTTATTTCTCGGATGTCTTATCATACTCAAGACTTCTAGCTCTCGGTCTATCTACAACCGCCTTGGCTTTTTCTGTTAATATGATTGCCGGTCTGGTTTATGAAATAATACCGGTAATCGGAGTAGCAGTAGCGGTAGTGATACTCATAATTGGGCATTTATTTAATATAGTGGTAAATGTATTAGGAGCTTTCGTCCATAGCGCTAGATTGCAATTTGTGGAATTCTTTGGTAAGTTCTTATCGAAAACAGGTCGCCCTTTCCGCCCACTGACCAGACAAGAACGTTACGTTATTATCGAAAATTAAAAATAATTATTATTTAATTCAGCGCTTTGCGTTAAAAAATATGGAAATGACAATCGGACCAGCATTAGTATTTATTGGAGCAGCCATTGCCGCTATCTGTGGTTTTATTGGTTCAGCTATCGGTATGGGTTATGCCGGACAAGCAGGTAGTGGAGTAACCTCAGAAAGACCGGAGCTGTTTGGTAAACTTCTTTTGATGCAAGCCCTTCCTGGGTCTCAAGGTATTTATGGTTTAGTAGGAGCCTTCTTGATTTTAAACTTTGCCGGACTTTTAGGTGGAGAAGCAGGAACCATTGAAACCTTCATCGGATTACAATATTTAATAGTCGGCTTACCTATCGGTCTGGCTGGTCTCGTTTCAGGTATTCTTCAAGGTAAAGTAGCCGCTAGCGGTATTTTAATGATCGCCAAAGATGACACTCTAACTGCTAGAGCCATTATTTTTGCCGCTATGGTTGAAACTTGGGCTGTTTTTGGATTGTTGATAAGCTTCATCCTTTTGACCGCTATTTAATATGGCTCTTCAAGACTTATTAAACAAAATAAATTCTGACGCCGAAGCAGAAATTGAGAACATACTTCAAAAAGCTAAGGCTGAGGAGGAAGAAATAAAAAAAGAAACAGAAAAATTGTTGGCTGATTTAGAGTTCAAAAATAATCTTAAAATAAAAGAATTAACCGAAACAGAAACCAAAAGACAATTATCAGCCGAGGCTGGAAAAAATCAAAAAGAGATTGAAAATTTCAAAAGAGAAGCTCTTGATCAAACATTTGACCAGGCCTTAAAAACTCTTTCCAATCTACCGGAATCAGAAAAAGAAAAAATTTACAGACAGCTCCTAAATTCTCTTCCCGCAAATTGGTCTGGGATTTTACTAACTTCACCGGAAGAAAAAGAATTATTACAGTCCATAGCTGGAGACAACTTTACAGTGCAAGAGGATAAGAGCATAAAAGGAGGATTTATCGCTCAAGGAGAAGAAAGTGAATATAATTTTTCTTGGAGGGTTCTAGTCACCACCAGCAAGACTAAGACTGAAAGTCAAATAGCCGAAAAATTATTCCAAGCTTAATTTATGAAAACCTATAGTCGATATATATACGCCGGGGCCCGCTTAAAAGCTCGCGAAAACGAAAACTTAAACGAAACTCAGGCTGACAAACTGATCAGTGCTCCGGACATCAACTTGGCCTGGCAAGCGCTTGATGACACCTTTGTTGGGCCTTATCTGGATCAAGAATCCAGCACCAAACCGGATGGTCGTATTTTGAAAAAATGTCTTGATCAATCAATAATAGATACCAAAAAGACTCTAACAACTATTAGCCCTGACCCTAATTTATTAGACATATTGTGGATTAAATATGATTTTCATAATCTTCGGGTAATAATTCGAGGCAGTGCCGTTGATATGTCTTTAGAAAAAATGGAGGAATTATCATCTTCTTTGGGGACCTACGAATTCAAAAAATTAAAAAAAATTTATGATGATAGGCGTCTGGCTCTACTAGATCCCTATTTACAAAAAGCAGTGCTAGCAACAGAGAATTTCACTGACGCTTCAATTATTGGCTTGGCGGTCAATAAATTTTATTTTGACAAAATTAAATTTATGGCCTCCCAAAGCAAGTATGATTTTATAAAAACTTTTGTTGGTTTATTAATAGATACTTTTAATCTCCAAACAGCACTAAGAGAAAAAACAATCAGAAAAAACGGACAATCAGACTCTTCTTTTATTATCGGTGGACGATTCAGCCCAAAAGACTTGGAAACCGAGGATCTGATTCTTAATCAATTCCAAAAATTAGGTGGGGAAACTCTCTGGCAAGAGGCTCTCAATCATTACCAAGAAACAGGTCATCATACCCTAATCCGCAAAACAGCTGAAAACTATATTAAC
>JBJHBV010000001.1:11886-35326 GCA_050485705.1 Candidatus Vogelbacteria bacterium | reverse complement strand
TTTTTAGAAACAGAATCAAAACTCGGTTTTACGCCAGCCAAACTCTTTTATTATTTCAACGCCAGAAAGAGAGATATTCAAGCTATTCAAATCATAATAAACGGTAAAATGGCCGGATTAAAAGAGAGTGAGATTAGAGAAAGCTTAAGACAGTTACCTAATTAAACATGAATCCAAAAAATTATCATATTGCCATAATTGGACCGGAGAATGTTATTGGAAATTTTAAGGCTTTGGGTCTAGAAACTTTTCCTATCAATCAAACAACGGAAGCCCTGGAAACAATCAAACAACTTAAAAAAACCACCGCTGAAGGGTCCAATAAATATGCTGTCATATTTATTATTGATTCACTATTGAAAAACTTAAACGAAGAAGAAAAAAATAAAATTTCAGGAGGATCATTACCGGCTATCTTGACCATCCCGGCCTTAGGTAGTGACAGCAAAGCCGGACTAGAAAAACTTAAAAGACTCACTGAAAGAGCCATTGGTAGTGATATCAGCAACATTTAGATACAAAAGGCTTTGTGCTACAATCTAACAATGAAAGAAAACTTAGACAATCTACAAAGAGCAAGACACTCCCTATCTCACCTTTTAGCAGCAGCCGTACTGGAATTATACCCAGAAACCAAATTAGCGATTGGGCCGGCTATTGATAATGGTTTTTATTATGATTTTGACTTTGGAGACCAGCAAATAGGTGAAAAAGACCTACCGACTATAGAGAAAAAGATGAGAGCAATATCTAAAGACTGGACAGAGTTTATTTCCAAAGAGGTATCTCCGGATGAAGTCCTAGAGATGTACGAAAACAATCCTTACAAAAAAGAATTGATAGAAGAAATAATTTCTAAAAAAGAACCTATCACTCTATATCAATCAGGATCAATGGAACACCCTTTTATTGATTTATGTCAGGGTGGTCATATTGAAAACTTCAATCAAATAGATTTGGATGGATTCAAATTAGACAGAATGGCTGGGGCCTACTGGAGAGGTGACGAAAAAAATAAAATGCTAACCCGAATCTACGGATTAGCTTTTACCACCAAAGGAGAATTAGATGAATTCTTAAAACAAAGAAAAGAAGCTGAAACCAGAGACCACAGAAAATTAGGTAAAGAATTAGATTTATTTACATTCTCAGATCTGGTTGGAGCTGGACTGCCTCTCTGGACCCCAAAAGGCACTGCCTTACGCACAAATTTAAACAATAAGCTCCTATCTATTAGTAAGCGTTACGGCATGGAATCAGTCACTATCCCCCACATAGCCAAACAAAAACTATATGATACTTCGGGTCATTCTCAAAAATTTGGAGATGAATTAATAAGCGTAGTCAGTCACTATGACCAATTTGTTTTAAAACCAGTAAACTGCCCCCACCACACTCAAATTTACGCCAGCAACCCGAAAAGTTATCGTGATCTACCGGTTAGATACATGGAATCAACGATGCAATACAGAGATGAAAAACCGGGAGAAATAGGCGGTTTAACCAGAGTCCGTTCTATTACCGTTGATGATGGACATATATTTTGCACTCCCGACCAAATAGAAAATGAAGCTAAAAATATTGCTAAAATTATAGAAGAATTTTATTCTTCCCTAGGTCTATATGGTAATCATTGGGTTTCACTATCTGTCCGAGATCCTAATAAACCAGAAGGTTATATTGGCGATGAATCCGATTGGCAAAAAGCCGAACAAATGTTACAACAAGTGTCTGACGATCTATCTCTTAAGGCTGAACGCATAGAGGGCGAAGCTGCTATTTATGGACCCAAATTAGATTTTATATTTAAAGACTCGTTAAACAGACCTTGGCAATTAGCCACAATCCAAATAGACTTCGCCATGCCCAAACGCTTCAGTTTAGAATACACAGACAAAGATGGATTAAAGAAAACTCCGGTTATGATTCACCGGGCTATTCTCGGATCTTATGAGCGTTTCTTAGCTATTTTAATTGAGCATTTTGCCGGTGCTTTTCCGGTCTGGCTATCTCCCATCCAGATAGATATTATCCCCATAAATGATAAACACCTTGATCAGATTAAAAAAATAGCCGAGGAACTCAGTCAGGCCGATTTGAGAGTAGAAGTAAAAAATAGTGATTCGTTTGGCAAGATGGTCAGACAAAGTAAAAACAATAAAACCCCCTATCGTTTAGTGATAGGAGACAAAGAAATCAACGACCAAAAATACAAACTTGAGGCCAGAGATGGAGACGAATTAAATCAAGCCAGTATTGAAGAAATCGTCACTTATCTGAAAAATAAATAAAGCCTCTTGCCTCTACCCCCTTTATGATGTTAGGGTTAAGAAGGTATTAAAATATAATTTTTAAAAAAAATGGATCAAAACAACAAAAAAACACTTAATTTTAACAAATCAATTCTAATAATTATTGTCGGTCTTTTAATTGCTGCCGGGGTTTTCTTCTTTGGTAATTTCAATCGCAATGGAAACAACCAAATCATAGCTACTGCCGGAGAAGAAACAATAACCAGAGCTGAACTAAATCGTCAAATAGCCCAATTAGAAGCTAGTGGATTTTTCCAAATTCCAGACATTAATACCGCGGAAAGAAGTCAATTTGAAACCATGTTGGCTGAACAAATGATTTTTGAAAAATTGCTAAGAAGAGAAGCGAGTAGGCAAGGTTTTTCTGCCAGTGAAATGGAGATAGAATCTCAATATCAAATGTTATTAAGTCAATTGGGGGGTGATGAATCTGTTTTAGAGAGAGAATTAGAAACAGCCGGTATTACCCAGACAGAACTAAGAGAAAATATTGCCAGTCAGATTGTAATGAGTAAATACTATAATTATCTAGCTGAGCAAAACAACATCACAGTAACCGAAGAAGAAATAGTTGAATTCTTTAATGAACAAGTCGGGGATCAAGAGGGTGTAAGCTTAGAGATGTTTACCGATCAAATCAGAGAGCAATTACTACAACAAAAACTACAAGAACCTTTAAACGAAATATTGGAAAACCTAATCGCTGAATTTGAAGTCCAAATCTTAATTTAAGTATCAATATTGGCCATCTTAGCATGGGTTTGAATAAACAATCTACGAGGTTCAACCTCGTTACCCATTAGAATATCGAAGGTTTTGTCAGCCTCCTCAGCTTCTTCAATATTGACTTGTTTCAAAACTCTGGTTTCTGGATTCATGGTGGTTTCCCACAATTCTTCCGGGTTCATCTCTCCCAAACCCTTGTAGCGCTGTAAAGATACTTTTGATGACTTAATCGCTTTTTCTTCTGTTTCTTCCCCTTCTTCTATCTCCTCATCACTGCCTAAATCAGGTTCCACAACTTCAACCCCCAAATCAGTTAATATTTTTTTCTTTTCTTCTTCAGTAAAAGCGTACTCTACTTGTTTGCCTTTCTTAATTTTATACAAAGGTGGTTGAGCAATATACAAGAAACCACCCTCTATTAAAGGCTGGTAATAACGATAAAATAAAGTCAGAAGTAATGTACGAATATGAGCCCCATCGACATCCGCGTCCGTAGCAATAATTATTTTATGATAGCGAAGTTTGCTGATATCAAAAGTATCACCAATTGCTGCTCCAATAGCGATAACCAGAGCCTTTACCTCTTTAGAGGCCAACATTTTATCAAGCCTTGCTCTCTCAACATTCAATATTTTTCCTTTTAAGGGTAAGATAGCTTGAGTACGCCTATCTCTCCCCTGCTTAGAACTACCACCGGCCGAGTCTCCCTCCACAATGAACAATTCTGATTCAGAAGCATCTCTAGTCTGACAATCAGCCAATTTACCGGGTAAAGTCATACCCTCCAGAGCTCCTTTCCTTAGAACGCTATCCTTAGCGGCTTTGGCGGCTTTTCTCGCTTTTAGAGCTAAGGTTACCTTAGCAATAATAGCCTTGGCATCATCAGGATTTTCTTCCAAGAAATAAGAAAAAGCTTCACCAAACACGGTTTCCACCGCTCCTCGAGCCTCAACGCTTCCCAGTTTGGCTTTGGTCTGACCTTCAAATTGAGGGTCGCGTAATTTTACTGAAATAACCGTAGTGATACCCTCTCTCACATCTTCCCCGGTGAAGTTCTCATCTTTTTCTTTCAAAAGATTACTCTTGCGAGCATAATCGTTTAGGGTTCTAGTTAGAGCGGTTCTAAAACCAGTTACATGCATACCTCCTTCCGGAGTAATAGTATTATTGGTATAACTGATTTCTCGAGCTACAATATCATCAATATATTGCAAAGCAATTTCTACTGAAACACCATTAGCTTCTTTTTCGGTATAAAAAATATTTTTATGAACCGGCTTCTCGGTTTGATTATGAAATTTAATAAAAGATAGTAACCCCCCTTCAAAATAGAAAGTCTGGCTGGGTACTTCTAGTTTTAATTCGTTTAAGAAAAAGATATTACTGGTATCAATTTTTCCTTTATAATCTCTGGCGTCAATAACCCTGATTCTCAAACCTTTAACCAGATAAGCTTGGGAACGTAAATGACTAACCACCCTATTCCAATCATATTTGGTCTCAGAAAAAATAGTTGGATCAGGCTGGAAAGTGATGATGGTACCGGACAACTTAGATGAACCAACCTTTTTTACATTAGCCTCTTTTTTACCTTGTTTATATTTCTGAATATGTTTTCCACCATCGCGATGAACCTCAGCCGTTAATTCCGTAGACAAAGCATTAACCACCGAGGCTCCCACCCCGTGCAACCCCCCGGAAATCTTGTAACCATCACCTTCAAACTTTCCTCCGGCGTGCAAGACTGTCATCACTGTTTCTAAAGTAGAAACTTTTGTTTTCTTGTGCATTTCTACCGGAATACCAGTACCATTATCAACCACCCGCACAGCATCGCCCGGCAAAATAGCCACCTCAATCTCATCGGCATAACCATTCATCGCCTCATCTCGAGAATTATCAAAAATCTCCACCAAGAGATGGTGAAGACCATCAGGACCGGTGGAGCCAATATACATTCCGGGACGTTTACGAACCGGCTCCAAACCCTCCAATACTACAATATTATCAGCGTCATATTTGCGCTTACTTTTAGCTTCGGTTGAGTCTTTTTTAGGCATATTTTAAGGGATAAAATCAAGAAAAAAAGCCCTGAGGCACAGTATTATTGTATCATATTTCAATCTAAAAAAGAATAGGGTGCTGACCTCAGTCAGCACCCTTATCAAATGTCACCAGATAGAATTCCTTCCGGTCAAAATTGACCGGAGAAAGCCAGATCCTGTCTTGCAAGACCAGATCTTCTCCGGGCTTGACCCGAAGGTCTTCTACCCGATAGTAGACCACCCTGTCGCCTGTCGGTTCTAGCAATCCGACCATCGTCTTATCCTGAGAAAAGACAACCACCAGAAAAGGTCCCAACATTGACCCCCTAGACCCGAAATCAGGCAACAAGCTGGGAGTAGAATTTGTCCTCGAAGTCAGTCCATCCCGACTTCCAACCAAAGTGGTTTCGAAGGGGTCGGTCTGGCACCCGACCAGAAAGACCAGAAGCAGCAAGATCCAAGTAATGCGCATCGTCCATCTCCCAACCAGCTAGCTGGCATGTTTCAGTAAAGTCCAAAAACCTGATTATTTATAACCCAATATCAACAAGCAGTCAAATCTAACCCACTTGGGAGTCCGACTCCCAAGTGATTACCTAATTTCAAAACCTGCTTGTTTTAAAGAGAGATAAACCTTATCCATCACGGCATTCACCTCTTCATCCGACAAGGTCTTGTTACCGGCTTGAAAAATTATTCTGAAAGCTAAAGATTTCTGATTGTCTTTAATAAATTCATCAAACAGAATTGGACCTGCCACCACCCAATCATTAAGATTCTGTCTGATAATTTTAACCACCTCCTCCACCCCAGTCTCACTAGATACAAAAACCGCCACATCGCGCACCACTCTCGGATAAGGTGAAATCTGACTATAAACAACCTCTGTTTTTAAAAATTCAGTCAAATCAAAATCACCTATTGAATCTAATTTAAATTTAGACAGCGGTATCTCTAAAATCGTAGTTAACTCATCGGAAATCACTTGGGATTCCAGATCCATATCCAAACTAAAACTTTTTTGTAATTTCTCCATCACCTGAGACATAACTAGGCTTTTGTTTTTAAACTTGAGCTTCCTGTGCGCCACACCAAAAATTAATCTACTATCCTCTTCTCCTTTACCGGGAAAAACATTACCAATTTCAAACAAACAAACCGGCTCATTTTCAAAAATATTATGTTGTAAATTATCTACAAGTTTAACCCTTAAATTTTCTACCAAATCAGTCCGCAAAAAAGCTCTATCTAAAGTGAGTGGATTGGCAATCTCTTCTATTCCGGTCGGTGTAAAAGTATAACTTAAATTTTCAGCAAAACCATTTTCTAAGAAAAATTTCCTCAAACTATTTAAAAACCAAAATAAATTACCACTACCTACCACCTCTTCTCCGGCCGGTGTTTTGCCGGGAACATTATCATAACCATAAAGTCGGACAATCTCTTCAATGACATCTTCTTTTATCTTCAAATCTTGACGCCAAACCGGCGGACTTACCACCACCACATCTTTTTTAACGGTAAAATCAAATTTCAGTTGTTCTAAAATTTTAATCAAAGCATCTTCCGATAAAGAAAAGCCCAAGTAGCGATTAATCTTCTCTAATGGTATTTCTAAACTAACCCTTTCCTCCCCCTCTCCGCCTAAAACATTTATTGACCCCACTCGTACCTCTTTATTGCCCTCCAGAATAAGCGCCGTAAGAGTCTCAATACCTAAACGAGCAAACAAAAGAGCCAAACCATTTTCAAATCGCTTAGAAGCATCGGTCCTAATTCCCAAAAGTTGACTACCCCGACGAACCACCACCGGATCAAAATTAGCTGATTCTAAAATGATATTTTTAGTCTCAGGTGTCACTTCAGCCTTTTTACCTCCCTTGATTCCGGCAATCGCTAGAGGACCGCTTAAATCGGCAATTAGAAGTATTTCCGGAGACAATTCCACTTCTTGTCCATCAAGAGTAATCATCTTTTCACCGGCTTTCGCCCACCTAACAACTATCTCACCCTCCACCTTATCAGCATCAAAAATATGCAAAGGTTGCCCGGAAGCAAACATAGCGTAATTGGCCAAATCAACCAAAGAATTAACTGACCGCTGATCAAAAGATTTTAATCTTTGAGCGATTACTTCATCTACCATCCCCACCTGTACTCCCTCTATTTTCCGACTCAGATAAAGCTTACAAGCCAAGCCAGCCTCATTTGAAACAGGAACTGTTGGCACTTTTTCATCAATGACAATAGATGGCAAAATCGGTTCTTTCACTTCCCTATCTAAAATTATCCCTATCTCTCTGGCCAAACCCAAATGACCCAAACAATCATGAGCTCGGTTGGGTAGAACATCAGCATCTATCACCATATCATCACCAACTTTTTCCAATCCATCAATTTCAAAAGAATGACGATTAAGCAACAAAGCCAATTCCTCAGGTCTGGGCAATTTTTCGGAAAAATATTCTTCCAGCCAATTGTAAGAAACTTTCATAAACTATTTAAAATTGATTAACAAAACGAATATCCCCTCCGTAAAGCAGGCGAATATCTTCTATTCCATGACGAATCATTACTAAACGATCTATCCCCGCTCCAAAAGCAAAACCTTGCCACTTGTCGCTATCTATCCCGCCAGACTTAAGCACATTGGGGTGAACCATACCGGCCCCCAAAACCTCTATCCAACCGGTTTGTTTGCAAATATTACAACCCTTACCGCCACACTTAAAACAAGAAACATCCACCTCCAGACCTGGCTCCACAAAGGGAAAATACCCCGGCCGGAACCGCAATTTGGTCTCTTTGCCAAACAACTCTTGCAGGAAAAATTCTAAAGTCCCCTTTAAGTCGCTCAAAGAAATATCTTCCCCGACCACTAAACCTTCTACTTGATGAAATTGGGCTTCATGGGTTGCATCGGTCGCCTCATTACGAAAGACCCTCCCAGGCACCAAAACCTTGAAAGGGGGCTCATTTTGCTCCATAAAACGCACCTGAACGGGACTGGTATGGGTTCTGAGCAATTTCCTATCTTCCATCGGCTTGAGCCAGAAAGTATCTTGAATATCTCTAGCCGGGTGATCCTTGGGGATATTCAAAGCATCAAAATTGTAATACTCAGTCTCTACCTCCGGCCCCAAAGCTACCGTAAAACCAACCCGACGAAAAATATCACTAACCTGATAAATGATTTGATTTATAGGGTGTAAATGACCCTTTTTCTCTTTCGCTGACATTTTCCCAGTATAACCGAAAATCAGATTTTTTCTAATGAATACAAAAAATAAAGTTTCTTATTCCTTATAATCCTAAATATTGGGTGACTCCTTCTTTATAAGAACAGAATACAAAAAAGACCCCCGATTCGCCGAAACGAACCGAGGGCCAAAGAGTCAAAGTGTCTAAGGGTCAGAAGAACCTAAGGCACAAAGACTCAAGAATTGCGAGAGAAGACACGGCGACCGACACCCCAGTCGCGCGGGTGCTCGACCGGGCCAGCGCTGACGACCCACTCGCCATCGCGCCCGCCCGCGCCCACAGCCCGCAGAAGACCGGAGGTGTCCTTGATGTAGAAGATGTTTGCGTAACCATTAGTCAGCAGAACACCTTCTTCACCCTGGCCCTGCTTTTTGAGCAGATCATACAATTCGGTGAGAGTGGTTTCAGCTTTCGCTTCACCACCCAACTCCTTGATAATCAGGCCGTCATTGGAGTCCTTGATCAGATTTCCGTAACGGAGCTTCTGCTCGCCGAAAGGCTCTTCGATCTTGCCATTGAACCAATTGTCGAAGTTCCCCCAGATTACAGAAAACCTCACCTCCTTGGAATCAAGTCGAAACTTGTCCTTGGCGATGAAGGGTTCCTTCTCTACAGAAACAGTACACCTTTTGGATATTTTCATTACATAAAAATATTTCAAAAGGCCTTGCAAAGCTCCAAGTATTCACTTCTCACCCAGGCTCGCCCGTCTCAACTCGCTTTACTAGCTCCAAAGGATCGGCGATGTTGAGCGAAGCGAAACCAGCCGGAGGGTAAAAGCCAAGCAGTTGGCTTGCTCTGCCGACTCAATCACTTTGTTCTTGAGCCGGCAGAGGGACTCAAACCTTACAGGTTCAGTACCCGCAATTGGATATTTTATTTCGTAAACTCATAAAATATCTCAATCGGGCTTCGAGTCCCTGCTCCTTTTTACTGTGTAAAAAGATGCGCCTGCGTCTCCTTCGGAGCCGGCAGAGGGACTCGGCGTCAGCTCACAAATTCGCTTCGCTCATAAGTGGCTCCTGCCCGGGCTCGCCTCCTTCGACAAGCTCAGGATGGCTCCGCCTTTCTCGTCCCTACGCAAGCCAAGCAGTTGGCTTGCTCTGCCGACTCAATCACTTTGTTCTTGAGCCGGCAGAGGGACTCGAACCCACGACCCACGGTTTACAAAACCGTTGCTCTACCAACTGAGCTATGCCGGCGAAAATATTATTTACCCATTTGGGCTCTAACTTGATCCTGATGGTCCTTTACCTCTCGCAAAAACAAAGAAACCGAACCTCGCTGATTTATCTCTCCCTTACCTTTCACCTGATTAACAACCTTGGAAAATCTCTTTTCCAACTTTATTATCACCCTCTTCAAAACAGACATTATTTTGGCTATGGTTAATATTAGCAAGATTTTTAATTGTCTAAAAGCGATAGAAACAGAAGCGACAACATAGTAAGCAATTCTATCAACTTTGGGCTCCACCACAGACATCAAACTGTCTCCACTTTCATAAGAAGCTCCTTTCTTTATCTCAAAATAACGCCACCCCAAAACTCCTATCAATCCCCCATAAACGACCAATCCGGAAATGATTAAGATGGTATACATAAATTAGGCATTACTATCAAAGCGAGAGAAACGAATTACTTCTACTCTTTCACCAAATTTTTGAATTGCCCCTTTAATTACATCCGCAACTTTAGTGCTGGGGTCTTTAATAAATTCCTGCTCCATCAATTCTGCTGTATCAGCCGGAGAAGCGGCTGCTATATGCATAGCCAAATCATCAGCTAAAGATTTCAATTCATCATTTTTAGCTACAAAATCAGTCTCGGTGTGAACTTCTATCAAAACCCCCAAATTATCATTGGAATGAATATAGGCTCTCACAATACCGGCCCCCAGTTCTCTATCAGCCTTTTTATCAGCAATAGCCGCCCCTTGAGATCTTAAGGATTCCAAAGCCTTATCTAAGTCACCACCAACTTCTTCCAAGGCCTTTTTACACTGAGCAATAGAAATACCTGTTCTTTCCCTTAAAGTCTTAATTTGATCTGCATTAATCATAATTAACCAACTATATAAATAATAAAGTATTGTTTAAACAGTTTTAGTCTGTTCGGACTCTTCTTTTTTAGTTTCAACCGGAGCGTTCTTAAGGCCTTTTTTATAACTATCGGTAATCGCTTCCACAAAGAAAGAAATTGGTTTCAAAGAAGTATCATTGGCAATAATCGGATAATCAACTCCCCTAATATCACAATCAGAGTTAGAAACGGTAATAATCGGCACCCTGGATTGCTTGGCTTCAGTAGCTGCAATATCCTCCTCTAAAACATCCACGATAAAAATAGCATCGGGCAGTTTATTCATATCAATAATACCTTCAAAATAACGTTCCAAATCTTTCCTCTCTTTAGCAAACATCAATCTTTCTTTCTTTTTATATTTACCCAATTCTCCCGTTTCTTCTGCCTCTTTCAACCATTTTAATCTTTCTATTCTTTTTTTGATTTCTTTAAAATTAGTGAAGGTTCCACCAATCCACCTCTCGGCAACATAAGGCATACCTAAAGTACCGGCAGCCTTTTTGATTGTTTGTTTAGCTTCAGGCTTGCTACCTACAAACAACAAAACCTTTTTTTCTCTCCCCAACTCCTCAACAAACAGACAAGCTTTGTCTAAAGCGGTTGTTGATTCTTCCAGATTAATAATGGCGTTATTATTTTTGTAACCATAGACAAATTTGTCAGCCGATGGATGACGGCGGCGTCTGGAAAAACCAAAATGAGCCCCTAGTTCAAAGAGCTTTTTTATTAAATCTTCTTTATTTTTTCCTGTAGTTGTTTCTTGCATACGCAGAGTAGTCTAGCAAAATAACCTCTTTTCGGCAATAGTTGAATCTTAATCTGTTAATTCGGTCTCAGCCTGCCTTAAAGCCTCTACAATAGGGTCCATATTACCGGCAAAAACATCCGGTATTCCATACCAAGATTTCTTAATACGATGATCGGTAATCCTGTCTTGTAAAATATTATAGGTTCTAATCTTTTCAGATCTATCCCCTGTTCCTATTTGTTGACGTCTGTTTTCCACCTCTTTTGATTTTTCTCTCTCATTGTGCATTTCTTGCAATCTAGACAACAAGAGTTCCATCGCTTTTTCTTTATTCCGCAACTGACTACGCTCACTTTGACAACGAACAGTTAAACCGGTAGGTTTGTGTACTATTCGAACTGCTGTTTCTACCTTGTTGACATTTTGTCCACCGGCGCCCCCAGACCGAAAAGAATCCATTTCTAAGTCATTGGGGTTAATCTGCACATCTTTTATTTGCAAAATAGGCAAAACCGCCACTGAAGCGGTTGAGGTATGAACTCGTCCTTGTTTTTCGGTTGCCGGAATCCTTTGCACTCTATGAACTCCGGTTTCTAACTTTAGACAATCATAAGCTTCAGCCCCTCTTACCTCAAACGACACTTCTTTATAGCCCCCCAACTCACTGGGAGATTCATCTATTTTAACAAAAGACCAGTTTTTCTTCTCCGCATAACGCGAATACATCTCAGCCAAATTGGCCGCAAATAAAGCAGATTCTTCTCCACCGGCACCGGCCCTGATTTCTAAAATTAATTTTTTAGGCTTAGCTTCCTCTTCAGCATCTTTCTCTAAAATATCTTGGATTTTCTTATCTAAGTCAGCTCTCTGAGACTGCAATTCGGCTAATTCCTCTTTAGCTAAATCAGCCATTTCGGAATCAGCCTTAATTAAATTTTCTGTCTCGGCTATTTCTTTGTCTAAACGATCAAGCTCAACCGCCAAATAGGCAGTCTTAGGATTATCCTTATAACCTGAAGTGTCCATAGAGGATTTAAAGTATAATTACTTGGTTGATTTATCAGCCGGCTTTTTAGCAGTCTTGGTTTTCTTAACCACAGCTTGGGCTTTACTCTGCCTGGTTTTGAATTTTTCCACTCGCCCGGCAGTATCAATTACTTTCTCTTTACCGGTAAAGAAAGGGTGGCAAGAACTACAAATTTCCACATTCAATTTTTCAACAGTTGAACCCACAGTAAAAGTCGCCCCGCAAGCGCAGGTCACTAAGGCATTTTCATAAAAAGTAGGGTGTATATCTTTTTTCATATTTTAAATCAATCAGTTGGGTTCAAAACCCAAACACCGGCAAATCATAGCAGAAAATTATCGACCTTGCAATATCTGAATCTGGCGCTCATAACCTTCGGCAATTCTCATTACCGAATCTCCATAAAAGGCATTTTGAGGTCTATTCCAATTACCCCCGGCATAGTAACGCAAAGCAGCAGTTCTTTCAGCGGTAAAAGTACCGTTAGCTGCCCCCAGATCAGCTAGCAATAAGCTGGTAGCGGTAAAAGCATCTACGGGATTCCAAGGATTAGGTGGGTTGTTACCTGTAACAGCAGCAATTCTATCTCGATAAGCTATCCAAGTGGTAGGAATAAACTGTGATGGACCCATAGCTCCTCCCCACCCTCCAGCCATAGGGCAAGAAAGGGGTGTAGTCTCAGGATCCAAACCTAACTCATTCACAATTCTCAAAAATACAGTTTGATCATCACGACTTGAACGGTGTCCGTCATTAGGACCCGGCATTATATTACGATAGCTTCTTGATTCTGGATCTCCAGCCCGATTACAAGTACCAACATTCTCCCCCAAATTAGACTCTTGAGTAATGATAGCCAAGATCAAAGCCGCTCTAACACCGGTTCTTTGACTAACCATTGTGGCTAAATCATAAGCCTCACCAAAAGAAATAGCTGTTGTATTACGCAAATTGAACAAGGCGCTCCTAATAGAAGCAATATCAGCTTCTCTCTGAGCAATAACCTGACGATAACTATTTTCCTCCGATCGAGATAAGCTTAAAAGTCTTTGTTTTTCCCTTTCCTTTTGTTCAATAATTCTGGTTTCAGCCTCAATGGCAATCTTGGCTTCCAACTCCCCGTCTCTTTTTACCCGTAAAGTTTCTTTCTCTTGATTAGCCACCGCTTGATTACCTCTGATTTCAGCAAAAGAACGAAGCATTGAATTTTGAATAGAGCTAAAAGAATCAAGATCAGCAAAGACATCCGACAAAGTGTTATTTTGTAAGACTATTTCCAATAAAGTGACGTCATCCAACTGCCTTGTCTTTCGTAACAACTCCGCCAAAGATTGCTTATCTTCTTCTATTTTTTCACTTAACTCACCAATATACTCCTCTCGCTGATTTATATCTCCCCCCAAGCGCTGTATCTCTATCTGCCTAGCCCTGATATTTAACTTGGCTTGATTGATTTGATAAGTCAGAATATCTACATCACGAGAAATAGAAGCTGTTTCTTGTTGCTTGCTTTGCAAAAGAGTTCTGTTTTCAGCTATCTCTTTTTCTATTCTAGCCATCTCAGCCCTTAAGATTGCTTCATGTCTGGCTATTTCTTCTTCCGAACGAGCATCAATATCGTTAACACTAAATAAAAGCACCACAAAAACAACTACCAATAAAGAAAATTTTAAAAATTTAGACATACCTTTCCAGTATACCAAAAAACCGTTCTGGAAATCCAGAACGGTTTCGGATAAATCTGATTACTCGACAATCTCCTCCTCTTTCTTACCCTTTTTTTCTACTTCAATAGACCCTAAATCAGGCGTGGTTGATTCCTCTTCCGGTTCCTCTTCTCTTGGAGCTTCAACTAAAGCTACCACCTCATCTTCTTCCCCTATTATTTCCACCCCAGATGATACTTTAATATCTTTCAGTTGAATCTGAGAATCAAAATCAATTAAAGAAGAAATATCTATTTCTATCTCATGAGGTAAATCTTTTGGTAAAGCCGAGACCGTAATCTCATGCATCACTTTCACCAAGTTACCAGACAAGCTCTTTACCGCCGGGGCTTCTCCAACAAAAACAAGAGGGATATTTACTTCCACCTTTTTGTCTTTCTCAATAGCATAGAAATCGACATGAATTGGTTGTTCAGACAAATGATGGTAAGCCACATCGTGAACCAAAACATCTTTTTTGCCTTCAGGGGTATCTACCACCACAACCGTTGATTCCCCCGCCTGGCGAAAAACTCTCTCAAATTCAGCCAAATCAACAAAATAATTAACCGGCTTTTCTTTGCGACCATAGATCACTACCGGTAATTTACCGGAAGCTCTATGTTCGGCTAATTTTTTGCCTTTTATTTCTCTTTTTTCTGCTTTCAGTGTTAAATTCATAGCCCTTTGAGTATATAGAAAATCTTAAAAAAGTCAAAAATAAACCAATTTTAAGACTTGTCGGTAGCAATATGATTCCTCATATATTCTAGACTTCCTCCCACCTTTTTACCGGGATTGAATATATTCTGTGGGTCAAAAATTTGCTTCACTTCTTCAAATAAATGGTAAATTTTTTCTCCGTACATCTTCTCCAAATAAGGAGTACGGATGATTCCGTCGTTATGTTCAGCGGTGATAGAACCCTCATACTCAACAACTAAATCATAGAACTTGTCAGCCACCTTAGCTATTTTTTCTCTTTCGCTGTCTTTTGACAAATCCATCAAGGGAATAATGTGTAAGTTGCCATTACCGGCATGACCGGCAATGTTTATCTTAATTCCATTTTCTTTTAACAAAGCAACGGCTCGAGGCAGAAATTCCGGTATCAACTCCGGACGAACGCAAAAATCTTCTACAAAGGGGGCGGTTTTTTTACCTTTAACATGGCCACGAAGAAGATTAAAGCTTTCTCGACGCATAGTCCAATACTTCTCAGCGTCGGGTCCGTTTTTGGCAACTCGAAAATGAATTTTGCTTTTTTTGAGATCAGACACCAATTTGTCTGATTTTTGTTTCAAAATATCTTCATTATCTTCAGCCAACTGTATTAAAACTACCAGTTTTGGCAAAGAAAGCATTCTTACTCCAATCAAAAATTCCGGCAAAAAACGGAAAGCAAAACGGAAAAAATTTTCACCTGATCTTTTAGCCACCTCTGGCATAAAGCGCAAACCAAGCTTAAGTGTTTCATCATCAAAAGCCTCTAAACTCTCAGGGTCATAAGGTAAGATAGTATTCACCAATTCAGGCAAAAGCTTCCAATCAGACAAAAACAAAGCTAAGAGTTTTTCGTGTTTTTTCTCTTTAACCAATTTTATTTTAGCTTCAGTAATCATACCTAAAGTCCCCTGGGCTCCGCAGAAGAGTTTAGCCAAATCAAAATGCTTTCTATCCCACACTTTCCACAAAGCATAGCCAGCGGAATTTTTAGAAACAGCCGGTTTTGCTTGCTGGACTAAATCATAGTTATCCTCTAAAAGCTTATACATCTTTCGGTAAATTTCGCCCTCAAAGGTTTTTTCTTCCATTTTTTTCATTAAAGCTGAAGAAGTCATTTTTTTTAACTTATAAGATTTACCATCCGCCAATACCACATCCAAACATTCAACATAGTCACTGGTTTTACCATAACGCAAAGTCTTCTCTCCTCCTGAATCATTGGCAATCATACCCCCCAAAGCAGCAATAGCCTTAGAGGAAGGATAACTAGGTAAAGTCACACCAAAAGGCTCAGCTTCTGCCTCAAAATCTCTAAAATAAAGACCGGGTTCTACGATCGCTTCTAATTTTTCAGCCTCTAACTTTTTTAGTTTATTCATATAAGGGGTAAATCCGACAATAATAGACTCGTTGAGCGGGCCCCCGGACATGTCAGTTCCAGCCGATCTGGCTGTAATAGAAAGACTGGGATTATCCAACTTGTGCTGAGCTACAAAAGAAACTAGTTTTTCGATATCTTTTTTGTGACGAGGATAAACAACCACCTCAGGTCTCACCTCAAACAAACTAGTGTCCCGACTGTATTTATTTAAAGTCTCATTATCATCATAGACATCTCCGCTGATAATTTTTTCTAATGACTGTTTTAAATTCATATTTTTTATTTCTCCCATTGTAACATTGGCCAACAACAGATACCAAATGTTATACTGACAATATCATTAAAATTAAACTAAAAATTCTATTATGAATGAAAACATAGACTTCTTGGCTATTGGTGATGTCGTTACTGATGCCTTCATACGTTTACAAGACGCAACTTTAAGTTGCGATATTGATAAAGACAATTGCATGATTTGCATGCGTTTTGGAGACAAAATCCCTTATGAATCAGTGACTGAAGTCAGAGCAGTGGGTAATAGTCCTAATGCTTCTGTCAGTGCAGCTCGTCTAGGTTTAAATTCAGCCATTATGACTGATATTGGTGATGATGATGACGGTCGTCATGCCCTAGAAACTTTTGAACAAGAAGGTGTGGCTACTCGTTTTATCACCACTCACCCCGGAAAGAAGACCAACTATCATTATGTCTTATGGTTTGAAGATGATAGAACAATCCTCATTAAACACACTGAATTTGATTACAAATTACCTGACATTGGAAAACCTAAATGGATATACCTCAGCTCTCTGGGAGAAAACTCACTCCCCTTCCATCATGAAATTGCGAAATATTTAAAGGCTAATCCGGAAATAAAGCTTGCTTTTCAACCAGGTACTTTCCAAATAAAACTTGGGGCAGAAGAGTTGAAAGATATTTATGAAGTGTCCGAAGTATTTTTCTGTAATGTTCAGGAAGCTGAAAAAATTCTCAAAGCTGAAAAAGGAACTGAAATAAAAGAATTGTTGGAAAAAATGCACAACCTCGGGCCAAAAATTGTTGTTATCACCGACGGCCCTAAAGGAGCTTATACTTATGACGGTAGTGAATTTTGGCATATGCCAATTTACCCCGATCCGGCCCCACCGGTAGACCGAACCGGTGCCGGTGACTCTTTCTCCAGTACTTTTACCTCCGCTTTGGCGCTTGGAAAAACCGTTCCTCAAGCTCTATCATGGGGACCAATTAATTCCATGTCTGTCGTTCAAGACATCGGGGCTCAACGCGGACTACTAACAAAAGAAAAGCTGGAAGAATACTTAGCCAGTGCTCCGAACGACTACAAGCCAGAGAGAATATAAAAAAATTACCTACTTAAAATTATTTATTGACAAACTCTTTAAATACTATAGTTTTAATTTCAGACAGTAGGTCCAGTGTGAACCTACTCCACAAGGGAGAAAAACTGATGACTATAAGAAAGATAGGGATGACAGAAGTGCCAGCCCTAGAGGAGTGGGTCTTTGACCTCTCCCTAATCGACAACGCAGATTACACACCCCCATTCTGGGGCAAGCCCTTCGACATTCTGTTCGAAGGGAGGAAAGAGGGGGCAACAAGGGAGACGGTTTTCGAGACCTTTCTTTTGGAGAAAGAATATCTCTGCGAGGAAGTACTCGTGAAGCTTCGGGATGATTTCCAGAAAACCGAGGTTAGTGCGACCATCTCGCAGATGTTCTGGTTGATTAACAACAACGGAGGTTTTCTACCAACCGACGGAGAACAAGCCGTGTTCTTCATTCAGAACGATAGCGACTTGTGGTCCGTTGCTGTAGGTTGGCAACCGCCTCCGGGGTCACCCAACTTGGACGTCCCTCGAGATCGATGGGAGATCGTACCATTTTGTCCCAACGACAACAACTGGCTTAGTTATTGGCCTCCGGGAACTATCTTTTTCGTCCCTAAATCCCAATAACACCACACCCCCGCTTGCAAATCTGCAAGCGGGGGTATTTCCATATTAAACACATAAAAAAATTAAAAGACCCTCAATCAAACTTGATTGAGGGTCTTCATTTTGGTAGAAAAAGGGTAAAGCCTGGCCGCAAAAGAAGGAATCGGAAAAGGATAGAAAACCCGATCCGAACCTTCCCAACGACAAGGAGAATCAATGGGTACGGCCCAAAGAACCCATCCCCCACGGTAACGCCGACAGAGATTCACCACTCGCAAGATGCCTTCCTTATCTCGAATAAAGAAAATGTTGGCAAAGCCATTGTCCATCAAGTAGTTAGTCTGGCCCACCTGCTGTAAAGCAAGTAAGAAAAAAAGATCAGGCAACGAGCTTTCTGCCTTTTCTTCACCTCCGAGACGATTCAAAATTGCGTCATTCCTGACACCAAACCTTAAAACCCCGGACAGAAGAAACCTTTGACCAGAAACCTCCTGAGACTCTAGTCTCTCAAGTAAAAACCAGTCTGCAAAATCAGACCCCAGATGACTAATGACCCCGTTTAGATAGGGATCAAACAAGAAACCATTCCCTACTGGGACAAGTGAAACTTGCCGCAGTTCGGCTAAGTTGGTCTGCATAACCAATTCTCCTGTTGTAATTGAACTATTCCAGTAGTATTTATAAACTACTTTTAAAATATTTTCAAATTAAGAAAACTACTTTCTTTTTATTACTTTTTTTACAGCCTCTATCACATCTTTAGCACTCATACCATAATATTCTACTAATTCATTTGGTTCTCCAGATTGACCAAATTTATCAGTCACCCCCACAAATTCAATTGGCACCGGATTATTAACAGCCAACATCTCAGCCACCGCACTGCCCATACCACCAGCTACTTGATGCTCTTCTACCGTCACCACCGCCCCGGAAGCACGGACCGAATATAGTATTGTTTTTTTATCAAGCGGTTTAACAGTATGCAAATTTATTACCTCCACGGCAATTTTTTCTTGTTTTAATTTATTAGCTGCTAGCAGAGATTGATAGACGGAAGGCCCACAAGCAATAATCGTGACCTCAGCTTTAGAGTCGGCCCACAGCAAATTAGCTTGTCCTAAAATAAAAGGTGATTTCTCGGTGGTAACTACCGGAGTTTTATTACGGGCCAGGCGGATATAAGTTGGAGTTTTGGTTTTAGCGGCTGCGACGGTCGCTTTCTTGGCTTCAATAGCATCGCAAGGAGCAATCACGGTCATGTTGGGTATTACTCTAGTAATGGCTATATCCTCAACAGCTTGGTGGGTACCACCGTCCGGACCAACAGAAATACCAGTATGAGAACCGGCAATTTTTACCGGTTGATCGTTATAACAAATAGTTGTTCTAATTTGCTCCCAGTTTCTTCCCGGACTAAACATAGCATAAGAAGTAATAAACGGAATTTTCCCCATAGCGGCCATACCGGAAGCGACGGTCGCTAAATTCTGCTCAGCCACTCCAATTTGAACAAAACGATTAGGAAACTCTTTAGCAAAGGCCTCAGTCCTGGTAGACTCGGTAAGATCGGCACAGAGGGCAATCACCCTATCATCATTTTTACCGGCCTCCAATAACCCCTCGCCATAGCCATCACGAATAGGTGTTTGTTCAACTGATAAGTCAAAAAGTTTGGGATTTAATTTTTGTTCTTTATTTACCATATTTATTGATCTTCGCTTTCAATTCTTTTACCTAAAGTTCTAAGTTCACGTAAAGCGGACTTCGCCTCTTCTTTATTTGGAGGTTTACCATGCCATTCATACTTATTTTCAAACTCCTCCACCCCTTTACCGGGAATGGTATGAGCAATAATAACTGTTGGTCTACCAAAAACTGCTTTAGCTTGTCCAACAGCGTCATTTATCTCTTCAAAATTATGCCCATCAACCTCAATCACATGCCAATTAAAAGCTCGCCATTTATCGGTCAGTGGCTCTAAGGGCATAATATCTTCTGTGAAGCCATCAATTTGGATATTGTTACGATCAATAAAAGCAATTAGATTACTTAATTTTTCTTTTCCGGCCAACATTACCCCCTCCCAAGTATTGCCCTCTTGCAGTTCTCCGTCACTCAATAAAGCATAAATAAAACGTCTATCATTTCCATCCATACGATCAGCCAAGGCCATACCAACAGCTTGAGACAACCCGGAACCAAGAGGGCCGGAACTAGTTTCTAAATAAGGCAAATACTCTCTATGAGGATGTCCTTGCAGACGAGAGCCAAATTTACGTAAAGTCTTAAGCTCCTCTACTTTAAAATATCCGGCATGAGCCATAGTGGCGTACAAAATAGGACAAATGTGCCCATTAGACAAAACGATTCTATCTCTATCGGGCCAAGTTGGTTTCTCCGGTTTATGATTTAAAATATGGAAATAAAGAATGGTGAAAATATCTGCCATCCCCAAAGGTCCGGCCGTATGTCCCGAACCGGCTGAAACTAGAGACTCTATCACCGATTGCCTGATTTCATTGGCTTTAATCTCCAGAAATTTCACTTTTTCATCATGTAAATGAATCATTGATTACTTTAAATTAGGTTTTGCAAATCAGAAACAACTTGCTTGGGATTATCACTATTCCAAATAAAACTACCGACCGCCAAACTATTTGCTCCCGCTTCTATGGACTTACGACCGGTATCTAGATTTATTCCTCCATCAATTTGAATTTTAACATCAGGATAATCAGCTCGCAAAACTTTTATCCTCGTTAAGACCTCTTCATCAAAACCATGTCCATGATAGCCTATCTCGGCAATACTCATCAGTTGAACCAAACTTACTTTTTCTATATAAGGTTTCACTTCTTCCAGTGGTGTCCCAAGTTCTAGAGCCAACCCAAGTTCTACTTGGGACTCAGAAAAAGCCTCTACAATCTCGCTTATTACACTACTTGCCTCCATATGGACTATCAAACGATCAGCATAAGGTAACCAATCAGAAACAACATCTTCCGGTTTTTCTACCATTAAATGAACCTCTATTTTTATAGCCCCCCCTATTTGAGCCAAATCTGCGGGCTTATTCCAAGTCGTTGGTACTACAAAACGACCATCCATAACATCTAAATGAACCCAATTGGTTAAACTCTCTATTGTATTTATTTTTTCTTCTATCTCTGAAAATTTTTCACTAATAATAGCCGGTTTTATCTCAATCATACCTAAAAAACTATTTCATCATTTAATAAACCATCTATTTTTTTTATTCGCCTAACATGTCGAGCATCACCGGTAAAAGGAGTTTTTAACCATAGAGAAACAGCCTCTTCCGCCTCACTTGTATTCAAAAATCTGGCTCCCAAAGACAAAATATTAGCATCATTATGAAGACGAGATAATTTCAATATTTCTAACGGTGAATCCGAATGAAGACCGGAAACATCTACCTCCCCTTTAGGACTAACACCACCATAATAAACACAAGCCCTTATCCCAGCAATACGATTGGCCACCATAGCTTCCCCTTGTCCGGAACCCCCAAAGAGAAGACCTCTAGCATGAGTAACTGAAGCTACTTGCAAAGCTACAATTTTCATATAATCAGGATAGTCATCTTCCGGACTATAATTAAAAGCTCCTTCATCTGAAACTTCATACCCCCCACTTTTTAGCCAGTGTTTAATGTGTTCTTTTAATTCAAATCCGGCGTGATCTGCCCCAAGATATATTTTCATAAAATTTATTTACCGGTGGCAATAACATGTTCCACCAAGGTACTGGCATACCCTATTTCATTATCATACCAAGCCATTACTTTTACTAAATCTCCATCCACTACCTTAGTAAAACTAAGATCGGCAATAGAAGCATAAGGACTACCGATAATATCAGAAGAAACTAAAGGTTCGGTAGTGACGGTAAAAACTTTCTTCCAACGATCTTCACTAGCACTTTCAGATAAAATATTATTAACCTCTTCCGCATTAGTCGACCTTGTAGTCAAAAAAGTCACATCAACTAAAGATCCCGTAATAACCGGCACCCTGGTAGCAATACCATCAAACTTTCCTTCCAGCTCGGTAATCACTTGAGTCACAGCTGTTGCTGCACCAGTAGTAGAAGGAATTATATTTTGCGCACCCGCTCGACCCCTACGCCAATCTTTACCATCAGGCGAATCCACCAATCTTTGAGTGGCTGTATAACCATGAACAGTGTTTAAAAGAGCTTTTTTTATCCCTATTTTTTCATGCAATATTTGAATCAAAGGACTGGCTGCATTGGTAGTACAAGAAGCATTAGAAGAAATCTGGCAGCTACTCAAATCCCCATCATTAATCCCCATTAAAAAAGTACCGCTCTTAATTCCAGGGAGAGGTTCTCCTTTAACAGGAGCTGACACCACCACTTTTACCGCTCCGGCATCCAAATGAACTTTGGATTTTTCATAAGTGGCAAAAACACCGGTAGACTCTACCACCACCCTAACCCCCAATTGTCTCCACGGTAATTGACCAGGGTCTTTTTCTTGAAAAGATTTTATTACCCTATCTTCAATTCTTAAATCACCATTTACTATTTCTACCTTCTTATCCCAGGCCCCATAAGCCGTATCATATTTTAAAAGATAAGCTAAATTATCCAGATCGGCTAAATCATTGATCGCCACTATTTCTATTTCTTCTCTATCCCAAGCAGTTTTCAAAAAAGCTCTACCAATACGACCTAAACCATTTATCGCTACTTTAATTTTTTGATCATTCATTACAATTTATTATATAAGCCTAAAGCATCATAAACAACCCAAACCTGTTGAATAGAAAAAGCCCGACATTCGCCAATGTCGAGCTTTCATGGTCAGCGAGTCAGCGCCTAGTCTTCGTTGTGCGTCTCTCCTTTCTCCTCCTCACTCCCTACCGTCTTTGACTTCTTGGCATCCAGCTCGCTCTGGACGGCACGAGCCAACTTGGACAATGCTTGTTGTTTACTTTCTTGTTGCATGCATCTCCCTCCTGACTGCTTCGTCAACCACCTCCAGATACCACCGCTTGATAAAAACAAGACGGATACTAGCTCTAGACCGAGGCAAATTTCTCATTTGATTCAAGGCCAGCTTCCTGAGCGGACAATTTTTCCGGCGTCGAGCCTGCTTCAATAGATAAGCCCGAATCCATGGAATTCTCCTCCAGAGTTTCCTCAAAACCACCACCTCCTTTCCCAAGTTTATAATCCGAAAAACCCTTTCACTTTGGACAAAAACATCCGAAAACGCCCCTCTAACGGAGTATATCCAAAACGAAGACTAACTTCGCACAAGTTATCCCAGTCCTGACGCCACCGGGGATCATTAGGTCCGGTATATTGCGACATAGCTTCTCACCTCCCTTCCAAGGTTCTGATGTCTAAATAAATAGTAACATTAGATAAAAATCTAATCAAAAAGATAAGCTCCGCACCGTGAAGGTGCGGAGCTTGG
>JBJHBV010000001.1:0-11876 GCA_050485705.1 Candidatus Vogelbacteria bacterium | reverse complement strand
GCTTGGAGTGGTTAACGGTAGGGCGGACCAAGATCATTAACCCAAGCCCAAGGAAACCGGGGGTCGCGTGGCGTTTCTCCTATGGGAGCTCCGCACTCATACGAAGCTTTGGCTATCTCACGAGCCCGGCGAATCTTTTTCTCCAACTCGTCTACATACTTCTGAGCTGGCCCGGACCACTTGAAACCGACAATCGGCTCCGCCTCCTTCCTGTCTAGGGTTTTCTGAAGCATGACACCTCCCTCCTAGGCCAAACCAATGACCTTTTTGCAGAAGAGTCGGACTGAACACCAAAACTCTCTACGAGCTTGGCGACGAACCTTATCCTCCTGCTCCAACTGAATTCGTTTGAGAGCCTTCATCCCAGACCGAAAAATACGAGCAAGTTCTTGAGCTTCTTGCTGTACTTTCCGGGCATAATCTTGCGCCTCCTGACTCCAGGTGCCAAAGACAAATTCATCAGCAACTTTCCATAGCTGGATCCGGCCTTGGTGGGACATAGCTCTCTCGTCTTATCCTTCGACGAGATTCAGTCGTCGCTTTCCACCAAATCACTCTCAATATACGCCAAAAACGCACAGCTTCTCACCTCCTTTCCAAGGTTCTGATGTCTAATTTAATTTTACCAACCTCTAAAAAACAGTCAATTAAATTTTTTCTTTAAAAAGTCTGGCTAAAATTCCCGGGTTAGCCGAACCCCGACTCTCTTTCATACCTTGTCCAATCAAAAACTGCAACAACTTTTCATTACCATTTTTAAAATCAGCTACTACCTGAGGGTTGTCAGTTATTACCTTCTCCACTATTTTTACCAACTCTACCTCATCACTCTTTTGCAACAAACCTTTCTCTTCGGCTATCATTTTTGGACTTTTATTTTCTTTAAGTAAAACCGGCAAAACATCTTTCGCTCCCCGGGAAGACAAATCTCCATCAGCAATCATCTCTATCAATACTCTGAAATTTTCTGGAGTTGGCAAGTTAGCTCCCCCAACCAGCAATGAAGCCAAATCAGAAAGAATATAATTAGACGATAATTGGTAGAGGTCATCTCTTTGCCAACCAAGCGCCACTGCTTCAAAGAAATCCGCCAAGACAACATTCCCCACCAAAACCTCCACATCTGATTCTTTAAGTTTAAACTCCTCCAAAAACTTTTGCCTCTTTTCTTCCGGCAATTCCGGCAAAGTCTCACTCAAATTAGCCAAATCCGGGATTTCTTTAATAAAAATCTTGGGTAAATCAGGGTCGGGAAAATAACGATAATCATGAGATAGCTCTTTCCGACGCTGACTAAAAGTCACCCCCCTGTTCTCATCCCAACCTCTGGTTTCCTGCACTATTTCCTCCCCTTTATCTAATAATTCTTTCTGTCTTTCATATTCATACTCAATCGCTTTTTCTACGGCCTTAAAAGAGTTGAGGTTTTTTACTTCTACTTTTGTACCAAATTTACTATCATCTTTACTAATAGATATATTAGCCTCTACTCTCATCTCCCCCTTTTCCATATTAGCTTCAGACACATTTAAATAAGCTGGACTTAGGAGTAATCTTAACTCCCGAGCAAAATCACCCGCCTCCTTAGCACTTTTAATGACAGGCTCAGTCACTAATTCCATAAGTGGCACTCCGGCCCTATTAAAATCCACCAAGCTCTCGACATCATTTCCTATATGTTGCGATCTGGCAGTATCTTCTTCTAAATGCACTCGGGTAATTTCTACTCCTTTCAATTTACCTCCAGAAACCAAAGAGTATTTATACTGACTAATCTGATAACCCTTAGGAATATCGGGGTAAAAATAGTTTTTACGGTCAAACTCAGTAAAATTAGCGAGCTTCCCGCCCAAAGCTTCGCCGACACGCAATACGCTCCTAACAGCCTCTCTATTAATCACCGGTAAAGTCCCCGGATGCCCCATGCAGATAGGACAAATGTTTACATTGGGCTTTACTTCATCGGGATTATTTAAACAGCCACAAAACATCTTGGTTTTAGTGGCCAGCTCGGCATGAATCTCCAATCCAATAGTCAATTTGTAGTCCATAATCGGCTAATTATAGCACAAAACACCTACTCCCAATAACGAATTTCTTCTTCTAATTGGATACCAAATTTATCAAAAACCATCTTTTTCAATTTCTCTGCCAAAGCTCGTACTTCTTGATAGTTAGCCCTATCTATATTGATGATCAAATTACCATGATATGAGGCTATCTCCAGATTATCAGTCTTTAAACCACAAGCCCCCACTGCTTCCAAAAGATACCCGGCTGGGATTTTACCATCGATAATTTTACTTTTATCAACCCTCTCTAAGCTATCGGTACTTACCTCACTTACTAAAACATTTTTGAAAAAACTACCCGGACATCTAAGTCCTGAGGGGTATTTTTTAGAACGAAGATCTATAATCTCTATTGACCGTACTTTTAACTCATCGCTCTCGCCACTCGGTAAAACAAAAACCGCCTCCAAAACCACCCATGGTTTTTCCTTAAAGATACTATGACGATAGGAAAAAGAAGCATCCCGCTTATCAATCACCCTAACCTTTTCACCATCAAAAATGGTAATAGTTTCAATAAAAGTGGAGATTGATTGGCCATAGGCGCCGGCATTACCGACAATCGCCCCTCCAACCGTCCCCGGAATGCCAGACAAAGATTCCAGGCCGGCCAAACCAGCTTTTATGCTCTCGTCTATCAAGACCGCCAAAGAAGTACCGGCCCAAACTGTAACCCTGTTTCCTTCTATTTCTAAAGGTTTAGCTGGCTCTTGTAAGTGAATAACCAAAGAGTTTATTTTGTCTGATATCACCAAGTTGCTTCCTCCAGCCATGATTAAAACGGGAATATTTTTTTCTATGGCAACTTTTAGAACAGAAATTAATTCTGTCTGCTCCGAGACAGGAAGATAATAAGAGGCTATACCCCCAACCCTGAAAGTACTTAAAAGGGATAAATCTTTATCAAACTCAATTTTAGGTATTAATTTTTTGAAATCTTCTTTAGTCATTGGAAGATTATAGCACGCCTAAAAACAACAAAAGAAAAACCCCTTTCGGGGTTTTTCTTTTGAGAATAATACCTTAGATTAAGATCTGGTAGAAATTACTCTAAAGAAATATTTGGTATTAGGGCTCAGGCCGGTAACATTTACAGAATGCTCAGTCACCCAATTAGTACCATTGAAGGTCTGGGTAGAATTAGCATATCCATAGTTTGGAGCACTGGCTCCCTCAATACTAGGACGAGATGTAGTGTCATAGATTACACGACTGTCAGCCGGCTTGTTGGTTTTCCAAGTAATAGTAGCGCTATTTTGGGTAATATTAGTCACCTTAATATCAGAGATAGCCAAAGCGTCGGTTTTCTCTTCTACTACTTTAATAGTAATATTTTTGGTATTAGTATTTAGATTTTTATCAGTTACTCTAAAACTAACTGTCACATTACCAACTTGATCAAAAGTCTTAGATACATTTTGACCAGCTATTTCTGAACTATCATTACTGAAAGTCCAACGATAGGTATAAGGAGCTGTTCCTCCAGTTGCTGTACCGGAGAAACTAACACTTTTACCAACTTCTACTTCAGCATTATTAGCCGGAGAAGTAATATTAGCTGTTAAGGCTGATTGAGCCAAAACCAAGGCTGGAATAACCAACAAAGTAGCTATAGCAACCAAGATTCCACCTTTGAAAAATCTGTTATTTTTCATGATTAATAATTATTTTAACTTTATAATTCAACTTTTACCGGCGTCTCGTATTTTTCGATCCCTAAAACGAGTCCGCTTGCTGATTGATTACTACCACATATTAAAAAAATTTGCAAGGGTTTTTCTACCTTTTTCAGATTCTTAAATACCTATAAAAAATAAGGTTGAAATAAAGGGTTTTATTGAAAAAGGGCGGAATGCCGAAGCATTCCGCCCTGGTTGTATAGAGAGATGGTTACTACTCGACCTGGATCTGCCAGGTCTTCTCAACTTCCTGCATCGGTTCGGACGAATCCGACACGAACAGATACGAGGTCTGAGGCGACTGGGTAGCCGCCGTGTAGTCCTTGGTGATGTGGACCTTGCCTGGGACCACAAGGTCTACCGACAAGGTGGCTCCCACCCGATTCAGGATTTCCACGCCTTTCGACATGAAAATCTCATCCAGGGCGTCAGCCGAGACCGCGGCATACATCTGGTCTTCGGACAGACGGAAGTGAGCCTCATCGCTGAGGACAAAATCCTTGCCCTTAAACCAGAGCCGGAATTGGATCCCGTGACCGTCATAGTCAAGCAGGGTCACCAGATAGTCTGGCATCCCTTCGGATACGACGAGCTCGAAAACTCGACTGTGACCGAACGGCACGTTCAGGATCCCCGGCAGAGCCACAAACTGCCCGGCCTGATTCTGCACCTTGAAGCTGACTTCAAGGTTAGAGGTCGGACACGGACCGCTGGAGACGACAAGGTTAATTGCCGTACCCAAGTTGCGAACAGAGCCAGCGGAGGGCGACTGGCTGATCACCTTACCGCTCGGAACTGTGTCCGAACAGACAGTGGTGACCGTCCCAACAACGAAGCCGGCACCCGTGATAGCGGTCGTTGCAACCGCCTGGGTATCGCCGACCACATTCGGCACAGTGCCCGTTGTTGGCGGACACGAACCCGTGGAGACGACGAGGTTAATCGCCGTACCCAAGTTGCGAACAGAACCGCTCGCGGGAGAAGTCCGAATCACCCGATCTTGCCCGACCGTAGCCGAACATTCATGGGTAATCGTGCCGACCGTAAAGCCAGCATTCTGCAGGGTGTTGATGCCCTGGTGTTCATGCTGACCGGTAACATTCGGCACCACGAATTCCGTCACCGGAGGGGCCGAAGGTGAAGCGACAATGCGTCGGTTAAAGTTGACCGACTCGCGGACACGATCTCGCGCGTCCACAAAGTCAAATTTCACCGACACTTGGGCCGACTCCACGGCGTCACCGAATGGCACCCGAACGGTAAAGCGAGTAAGCTGCTCCAAACGGAGCACCTCCAAGCCCGTCGTAACGACGAACTCACCAGCGACACCGTAAGCGCCACCGAGAATAAGAAAGGCGATCGCCGCTGCTTCCAGCGACTTCTCTCCCGTCTTCTCACGATTGAGCAAGTCCACGAAAACCTGCTCACCCGAAGGCAATCGGTACAGAACATTGACCTCCTTGAGCTTGATGAACTCGCCGGAGCGAGCCCGCTCAAAAGAGAGGTGAACCGGGCCAGGATCGCTGGCCGCGACGATGTTCTGGAGAACATCGGGGTTAATTGACATAGGCACACCAACCGGCGCACCAGACGAATCGTGGATTTGCGCCGCCACACTGTAACTGCGCTGATCCTGCCCGAACAAAGCCGGGCAGCCCATCTGCATGGTCGCCAACATGGCGACCAACAAAATCGACAAAATCTTCTTCATCGCTCTTCTCCTTCTCCCTTTCCAGGGTGGTTTTTTGTTCTCTGCTCTAGCCTACACCACTTGGGAGTTCGACTCCCAAGTATCTCTCTATGTCAAACTGCGAAAGAAACCTCTCACAGTGCTATTTTCCACTAGCATTACTAGACCATTTTTTCAGTTTTGTCAACCCTGTCGTAATCCCTCAATAGCTTGGAAACACCCCGCAGAGGCTAAGCCTCTATAGAAAAAATCCACTTGGAAGTTAAACCTCCAAGTGGATTTTCTTTTAACTTTTAACTAACAACTAAACTACTTCTTTTCCTCATCTATATTTTCCACTACCGTCAAATCTTCTCCATCTTCAGAATTAAAATATTCATTCTCCACCTCTGGATCAATATCATCTTCAGTATCCATAGCAGCAACACCAGGTAAATTAAGATCATCATAAGAATCTGGGTTTTCCTTTTCTTCTTTACCAACCAAAGGCACAAACCCCACACCGCCAGACATCGTCCTGTTCTTTTCACCAAGCTCCTTTCTTAATTGCCTATTGCGATACAAAAGATACAAGATAATCAACAGCAAAATAATGACAATAATCCAACACCACAAACATAAATTATCTAAGAAAAGCCAAGGCAAAAATGCCAAAGCCCCCACCAGGTTACCCCCTAAACCTTGCAAGAAAGCAAAGAATCCTCTATCTGTCACCCCAACCTCTCCATCAAAACCAGGTATTAACAAATCTTCAAAAGGTGTAGTGGTGGCAGTATCTACCGGTGGCAAGACAGCTTCAGCAGCCGGAACAAAACGGACAATATCATCACGAGTCAAATCTATAGTAATTGGATCAGTAATACCACAGACAATATAATTAATCTTTAAGGTAGTCGTAATATATACATACCCAGTAGGAGCTGTAATACCCCAAGGGGTAAGAATATCGCTAGAGTATCTTTGTTGGAAAATCTCTACCGCTCTAAAGGTCTCTAAATCATAAATAGGAGTTAGTGGTAGATTGAAACCTTCAAAAGAATTTAAGAAGATCTTCAATTTCAAAACTTCAAATGGATTGTTTTGTCTTCCGAAACGAATAAATTCTAGAAGATACGGCTTACAGACCACTGGATCAGGATCGGGAACTGAGGGTCTAAAACCTCCCCCACCACCCCCTCCTGAAGGAGCACGATTAGTAGTGAAAGATAGCTCACCGGAGATGGCAATTTCCGGTTGAGTAGGTGGTGGGGTCGGGCCAGACGGAGTTTGGAAAGATAATTCTTCGGAAATAGCTATCTCTGGCTGAACAGGTGGTGTAGGGGTTGATTGAGTAGTGAAAGATAGCTCACCGGAGATGGCAATTTCCGGTTGAGTAGGTGGTGGGGTTATTTGTCCTTTAGTAGTAAAGGACAATTCACCTGAGATGGCAATTTCTGACTGAGGTGGAGTCACTTCAGAAGAAGTAGTAAATGACAATTCATCCGAGATAGCTTGTTCTACCTGCGGAATAGTATCAATTGGCAAAGTCACCAATGATAGTTCGTCACTTATTACTGTTTCCGATACTGGACTTGGATCCACCCCAGAACTAGAAAAAGAAATTTCATCACTTATACTCACCTCATCGTTGTTTATTGGATTAGGATTATCAGAACTTAAAGTAGTGAAACTGTCCTCTAAACCGGTATAGCTCTCATCATTAGGAGTTATTTCTCCTTGAACATCTTCAGAGCTATCTCCAAATTCAGCAGAAATAGCAAATTCTCCCAATACTTCTTCTGAATTAACAGAAGAAATATTAGTTATATCCTCCTCCTCTTCAGAAGACAGGGGTTCATCCTCTACGACAATCTCAGTTTCTTTCTGGTCATCTACTTCTTCCTCCTGAGCATCATCAGATTCAGATAAAGATACTTCTACCGACAGATCTTCATCTGTGTAGTTGAGGTCGTCTTCTACAACCTCTAAAACCTCTTCCATCTGAGCTTCACCCTCTTCAACAGAAGTTTCTTCTTGAGGTGTCTCAACAATATCAATTTCCACAACCTCTACCGTATCTACGACCTCAACCACATTTTCCTCACTATCAGCTAAAACAAAAGAAGGAAAAACGAAAAACAGCCCGACTAAGATAGTCAGGACAAGTATTGAGTATAAATGGTTTCTTTTTGCTAAGTATTGCATCACAGAATATTATTCGACCGACAAAAGCGGAAGCGCCGCTACGCAAAAAGAGCAATACAAAGATCAAATCATAAGTTACTAATGAGATTACTAGTATGTTTTTTTAAAAAAGTCAAGCTTTAAATTAAAAATCAACCCTAAAAATAAGGGTTGATTTTATACAAACAAACTATGTCCTTTATAAAAGACTGAGAATAAAGCATTTTAAAGGACATTTAAAAATGTCCTTTAAATTCAATGCATTTAAAAAATTCTTTTAATCTTCAGCCCCAACATCCTCGGTGTTGTTGACTTCATTATTAAGTGAGGGCTCACCGTCTCCCTCATCTAAATCTGTACCGCCATCCATATCACCTCCTTCTCCTTCTGTATGATTTTGTTCTTCGGTATTATTCTCTGAATCAGCTTCTTCAATCTCGGGCTCAGATCCCTCGTTTTCAAAATCATCCACTATTGGATCGCTGTCTAAATCAGGCAAGTCCTCTTCATTATTATCCTCAATTAAATCTTCATCAGCCCCACCACCGGAAGAACCGCCGCCAATCAGATCTCTTATTTGCAACAAATCATCCCTATTGACACAAATATCATCCACACAAAGCTCTTCTCTGGCCCTAATCCTATCAGCTACAAAAGAAGTGATGCCATTGGCCGCATCCCCAAACCAAGCAATAAGTCTGTTCAAGAAAGTATTATGTCTTAACTCTATGACATCCTCTAATTTCTGATCTAAATCTTGAATTGACTTCACCACAAGCGGGGTCAGTTTAGAATAATCAACCGCCCAGTATCCATCTTCAGAAAACGGTTTGGTGACCGCCTGAGGATAAATGTCGTACAATTCTTGAGCAATTAATCCATGAATAATATTGTCAGTATTTCCATTAACCCAATTAAAATCTTTAATAGCGATTTGATTTAATACCTGCAAACCAAGCGAAGTCTCTACAATATTTTCTTTCAGGCGCTCATCTGAAGTGGTGTTGTAAGAAACGGTAGTACCGGTAACACTTATGTTATTACCAGTTAAAAGGCTTTCATCTTTGAAAAATTCTATCAACACACCGTCTCCTTCTCTGTGCATTGCGGTCGGTTTAGAAAAATGTATTTGGCCGGTTGATGTTGAATAATCTATATTAGCAACATTAAAAGTGGAGGCAAAATCAGAAGACACAAAAGAAATTGCAGGGGAACCAAAACCTGGCTCCTCAATGATAAACAAATTATTTCTAGTCCCCATACCGACAACATCTCCAACCAAATCAAGATTTCCATACCCGGTAAGTAAGGGGACAGTAAAAGTCAATAAGTCACTTGCAGTATATTCTTCTATTTCCAATCTATAGCTACCTACCCTACCAATAGTAGTCGTTCCAAAAGCATTCTCGCTACCAAAGATCACATCTCCATCTACATGCAACTTAGCCAAAGGTGTAGTTGTACCAATACCTACATTACCCGTTACATCCAAATTTCCAAAAACTGAAACTAGCTCACTCCCTGTGTTTACACTAAAAACAGCGTCTCCGGGACCTCCTTTCAGAATAGCAAAATTAGGATCATTTACAGTGGCTGAGAAGAAAAATGAGTTAGTGGAAGTGCTGTAAGCCAGGAGAGCTAAATTACCATCATTTACAAAATTACGAGGCAAGAAAGCTATTGTTAAAGTGTCATCATCTGAATCTTCTTTGGGTATAATTCCAAAACCACTCTCAATCAAACCAAACCTGTCTGATAACGGATTACCAATACTACTAAAACTAATCTTGGGAACATTTATGGTCCCCATCATCCCCGATAAAGTTTCCAATGAAAATCTTATGAAATTATTTTGATCTCCAATCGTCGTAGTAGCAAAGTTTGTTCCCTGAAAGGCAACAGTGCCATCGACAGTAAGCTTAGCCAAAGGTGTAGTAGTACCAATACCCACATTACCCGTCTCGCGATAAATATCAGAACCGGAGAGTGTCCAGTTGGAAGAAATACCGCCCACATCAAGACAAGTCCCGTTGATAGCGAAGCAACCACCAGTTAAATTAATGCCTCCATCAAAAGTAGAGGTAGCGCCTGATCTAAGATAAATAGAAGAGTTACCCACTTGGAGAATATTGTCGACTCGCAAGTTACCAGCGATGGTGGAGGTGGCGGTGGTGGAGGACATGGCGAAGTAATCGGCGAAGATGTTGCCATCAACATGGAGTTTGGCTAATGGAGTAGTAGTGCCAATGCCGACATTACCCACACCAGGCAAAATTACAAGATCATCTCCTGTTCTTTGCAAAGTGGTCCAAGAATTAACATTAGTTAGATTATCAAACAAACTTAAAGTGGTATTGCTCAAGACAGTGTTACCGGAAATTCTATAATCATTGAAAGCATCGAAATAATTAGCAAAATTAGAAATACTTCTTGAACTTCTAAGCCTATGAACTGTCAAAAATGGAGGTACCCTATTGCCTATAGGAGCATGCCCCATATATAAGTAACCCTCAAAAACATCAAGAGTCAGAGGAAAAGTAGGCACCACAGTGGAAGAAAAAAGAGTCGGTTTAAGTGGATTAGAAATATCAACAATATAAAAATTAAACGGATCAGCTGACCAAGAAGTTACAAAAGCCATATTATCAATCAATCTAACATAGTTAGCTGTTCCCCGACCCAAGAAAAGAGAGGAAGCAACCACAGGGTTTGCCTTATTGGAAATATCAATTACTAGAAACTTAGGATCATCAGACTCGGTAAACGAACCTCCAGCTGCAGCATAAACATAATCTCCTCGGACATTAATTGTCCAAATACCCTCGCCTAAATCTAAGGAAGTACCTCCGACAATCACCGGGTCAGACGGATCAGATACATCTATTACCCTAAAAGTATTTGTCGATATATCGTTTCTTCCTCCAACATATACATACCCATCCTGGTATTTAATAGACCACATACCAACAGGCAAGCTCAAAGTAGATTCAATAGAGGGAGAAGCAGGATTTGAAATATCTATTATATTCAATTCTCCTATTGACAAAGCATAAGCATAATCACCATCATTAATATCAACAGAAACACCAGCCTCATCAGGAATGTCAACAGCCTGACCGCCAACCACAATCGGATTAGTTGGATCTGAAACGTCCACTATACGAAACACATTTGTACCAGAATCACCATTAGCATCAAAAACCATATAAACATAATCTCCTCGAGCAACTAACCCCTTACCACCACCATCGGCAATTGGTAGATTAGCTATTGATGTCGGACTAACTAAAGTTGGGTTTTCCGGATCGGTGGTGATATCATATATCCTATAAACAGATTCCGTAGTAGAACCATAACCCAAAACATGAAGGTGCCCATCATGAACCACTGCCGCCCTGGCAGCATCTTGCATCCCTCCAGTAAAATCATCCAGATACTCAATCTGATTTTGATAAATTGGATAGTCAAAGAAATACCCCCCGCTAGCTCCACCAAAGACCATGGAATCAGAAGTGGCTGCATAAGAGATAATAGAATCACCCCCAGTCGCAGAGAAGAATGCAAGTGAAGGATCCCCTGTAAAACCCTCTGATAATATAAGTGAATTTTCTATACCCAAAATAGTACCTGAAAAAGTTGGTAGATTGGCAGAAAACTGGGAAGTGTTGTAATTTTTTAATCCCAGACTTAAAGTAGTAAATGCTCCGGGTCCCATCCAAGTAGTTGTTCCGAAAGCGGTTTGACTACCGAAAATCGTATCACCCTCAATTGTTAATTTAGCCAATGGAGTGGTGGTGCCGATGCCGACATTGCCTGTGGTTCGGTAAATATCATCACCAGCGAGGGTCCAGTTGGAAGAAGTGATACCAAGAGTGGAAGTAGCCACATTAACCCAGTTGTCACCATCAAAGCTTAAGAGTTGTCCACTGAAAGGTGTTGTCGTTATCACATTATTTAGATCTTGAATGTTTTTACCTGCAAAATTAGAATCAAACAGACCAGAGAACCAAGTAGCAACATTAGTAATAGTAGTACCAAGGAAATTAAAAGAACCAATTACAGCTAGATTAGTGGTAGTAGCTGAGGTAATGGTAGCGACAGAGAAAATATTACCCCCAGTCCAAGTATTGTTGGTTGAGAAATCAAAACCAATAGCCCCGGTGATATTGTTGTAAGTAATGGGAGAAGTACCAGAAAACAGAGCTCTGATGTCAGAGTCCGATAAGGCATTGAGAGTATTACCACTCCAAGTGAGATTGGTACCGGCAGTGA